>JBFFDV010000080.1:0-10158 GCA_041559215.1 Anaerolineae bacterium
ACCTTCTGCACAGCCACATGTCCCGCTGCCTGATATCCCGGGCTTGTGCAGCGATTCGGCACAAGCCCCAACATGTAGGGGACAATGAAGGGCGAGGGGACACCCTTCGACTTCGCTCAGGGCAGGCCCCTCGTGCTCCCTGGGCTTTTGCTGCGCAACGCCCATCCCATAAAGACAGCAAGGAACAATGGTAAACGCGAATTGTCATGATTGCTTTTCTGGCTTCTCCAGCAACACCCCTCCTGGTGGCAAATCTCTCCCCGGCGCTACGATCACCGCACCTTCACCCGCTCCTCGGTATCCTGGGGTGGTCCCTTCTCCCTCTCGTTCCAACCCCTTCTGATCCTTAAACTCGGCCAGAAAAGCTGATAACGTCTCCCAATCAACGGGGCTAATACCATAGGTTTGCGCACCCTCCAGTATCTGCTCCGCGAGGGCCCTTTGCAGGAGGGGTCCTATTTCATCTGCGCTGCGAAAATGAGTCCACTCCAGCAAGGCGTCCTTTACGAAGACACGAGCGGCTGGGGTACGGGGACCATCCTTAAGAAAAGCGACTATCCTCTTGCCCCTTTGCCGGGCGACGTAGAGTTCAGACCCCATGGGAGCGCTGATGTCCATCCCCAGGAGGAGTGCGTAGAAATGAGAAGCGCCAACCGCCTCCAGCGCTGGGGCCAGGAGCTCGCCCCGTCCCGGCGTGTACTTAATTACCCAACCCAGAGATACCGGCAGGCTGGCAATCGCCTTGCCAATGACCTCTCGCTCCGCCTTCAGATCGGGCCCAGCACTGATGAAAATCCGCAAGCGATCTGACACCAGGACACCTCGCCGACAAAATTGCGGTGCTCCGCCCAGGATGGCGCCGCTCAACCACGGCTCGAAGAGATTGGCTCGGCCTCGGTTCAGGCAAGCTTTATCCCTCCCACTCTATGCCCAATTGGGCCGCCAGATCATGGGGTGTATTCACCGGCCTGTGGCAGGTGAAGCGACGGCAAACGTAGGCGGTGGCCTGCTCATCTACCTGGCTTCTCCCTGCCAGGAGAGGGACAACCGTTTCCCCCTCATCCTTCGGGACCCCCACGGCAACCACCTTGCTAGGTCGGTAATGGCCATAGACTACCTTGAGCAATTCTTGGGTGTCATCCGCTGTCGGATCCCCCACAATGGCGATCTCCTCAGGTGGAGACAGGTAGAAATTCAGGACGGACAACAGGTGGCCAAAGGCGCTGGGATGCTTTGCTGCGGCAGAACTGACGGCACCCAGCACATCCTCTGCTGCTTTTTCATAGTCGGTCTCGCCTGTCAGGGCGGACAAGCGCAAGAGGATGTCAGCGGCCATCGAATTCCCCGAAGGAATGGCATTATCATCCCAACTCCTCGGCCTGGTGATGAGCGCTCCCTCGCCATCGGTATCATAGAAGCCAGATCCCGACTGATCTTTGAAGCGCGAGAGCATGGCATCCGCCAGGGCTCGCGCCTCCAAGAACCATCTCTCATCGAAGGTCGCTTCGTACAGCACCAGCAGGCCGTCGCTCAAGAAAGCATAATCCTCCAGGTACCCTTGAACTTTGGCCTGACCATCTTTATAGGTGCGGAGCAACTGGCCATCGCGATGTAGTTCGCGCAGAAGAAAGTCAGCATTCCGCACGGCTGCCTCCCGATAGTCCTCCCGAGCGAGGATGCGAGCAGCTTCAGCGAAGCTGGCCAGCATCAGACCATTCCAGGAGGTAATCACTTTGTCATCCCGACCGGGCCGCACCCGTTGCTCTCTGGCCTCGAATAGCTGCCGACGCCCCTGGATGATCACCTCTTCCAACCGCTCCACAGATACCCCGGCCAGATGAGCCACCACATCCGGATAGCGGGGGATGCTGAGTATGTTCTTCCCCTCGAAGTTTCCTTCCTCTGTCACAGCAAAGTACTGATTGAAGAGCGCCCCCTCTTCCTCGCCCAGGACGGCTTTTATCTCAGCGGGCGTCCATACGAAGAACTTCCCCTCCTCTCCCTCGCTGTCCGCATCCTGGGCGGAATAGAAACCGCCCTCGGGAGAAGTCATCTCGCGCAGCACGTACTCCAGGGTTTCCTCGACGACCCGGAGGTAGAGCGGCTTGCCTGTGGCCTGATAAGCGCGTAGATAGAGGCGGCTCAGCAGTGCGTTGTCGTAAAGCATCTTTTCAAAATGGGGAACCAGCCACTTGTTGTCCACCGAGTAACGGTGGAAGCCCCCTCCCAGTTGGTCGTAGATACCGCCTTGAGCCATCTTCTCCAGGCTCCGCTCCACAATACGCAGAGCTTGTGAATTGCCGGACCGATGGTAGTCGCGGAGCAGAAAATCCAGAACCATGGCCTGAGGAAACTTGGGTGCCGCGCCGAAGCCGCCATTAGCCTGGTCAAAGTTCTTGTTCAGGGTGCGCACCGCCTCATCGAGGGCAGTCAGGCTAAGCTGTGCCCTAGGGACGCCGGGCGATACATCTTGCTGCACGATATGGTCCAGTATTCCTTGCGCTGAGTCCAGGATATCATCTTTCCTCTCCCGATAGATCTGGGATACAGACTGGAGTGCCCTGCGGAAGCTGGGCAGCCCATGACGATCCTCGGGAGGGAAGTATGTACCCCCGAAGAAGGGCTTGCCGTCAGGCGTCAGAAATACGGTCAGAGGCCACCCCCCTCTCCCGGTCATGGCCACGACTGCGCGCATGTAAATAGTGTCCAAGTCGGGCCGCTCTTCCCGGTCAACCTTGATATTAATGAAGTTCTCGTTCATCAACTGCGCTGTGTCTTCATCCTCGAAGGACTCGTGGGCCATGACATGGCACCAATGGCAGGAGGAATAACCGATGCTCAGCAAGATCGGCTTGTCCTCGGCCTTGGCTTTGTCCAAAGCCTCATCTCCCCAGGGATACCAATCTGCGGGGTTATGGGCGTGCTGAAGCAGATAGGGGCTTGTCTCGTGAATGAGCCTGTTTTCCTTCTTCAACTTTCCTCCGTGGTCGACGATTCAACCAATCTCATGAACTTTCTCTTCCCTACTTGCAGTACTGCCTCCTCCTCCACCGCCACCATCTCCTCGATGCTTTCCACCTTCTCACCGTTCAGGCGTACTCCGCCTTGCTGGATCAGCCGTCGCGCCTCGCCCTTGCTCTTGGTAAGGCCACAGACTGCCAGGAGATCGACAATGTTAACGGAACCCTGGACCGCGTAGCTTGGCATCTCAGGCGGCAATTCCCCCTCTTGAAAGACGGTGCGAAAGTGCTGCTCCGCTGTCTCGGCTTCCTCATCCCCGTGGAAAATGGACACAATCTCCCGGGCCAATTGCATCTTCACATCGCGAGGATGCAGGGAACCGTTAGCCAGGCCTTGGTTAATGGTGGCGATCTGATCAGGGGTGAAGCGGCTGACCAGCCTGTAGTAGTCAAGCATGACGTGGTCGGGAAGGCTCATCACCTTACCGTACATCTCCTCGGGAGGCTCATCAATGCCGATGTAGTTGCCAGTGGTCTGGGACATGCGCAGATAGCCATCGGTGCCTACCAGAATGGGGAAGGTTAGGCAGATTTGGGACCTTTGCCCAAAGGCCTCCTGAAGCTTGCGCCCCACTAGCAGGTTGAAGAGCTGGTCTGAGCCACCTATTTGTATGTCGGTCTCCATGGCCACCGCGTCATACCCCTGCATCAAGGCGTACAAGAACTCATGCAGCCAGACAGGGTCCCCCTTGGCGTGCCGTCGGGCGAAGTTCTCTCGTGCCAAGAACTGCTGGACCGTGAAACTGGAGGCCAGTTGAATCACATCAATGAAGGACAGCTTGCTGAGCCATTGTGAGTTCTTGCGCACAACGGTCTTCTCCGGATCCAGGATCTTGAAGGCCTGCTGGAGGTACGTCTTGGCTTTCTCGGCCACTTCCTCTGGCGTTTGCTGACGACGCACGCTCTCCCTGTCGCTGGGATCCCCCACCAAGCCGGTAAAATCGCCGATGAGGAAGATGGCCTCATGGCCCAGATCCTGGAACTGGCGGAGCTTACGCATGGTAACAGTATGGCCCAAGTGAATATCAGGCGATGTGGGGTCATAGCCGCAGTACACACGCAAGGGCCTTCCTTCAGCCAGTCGCTCTCGCAGTTCAGCCTCCATAGTCTCCTGCATATGCAAGTCGCCAAACTCGACTCCTTGCAGCAAGATAAGAATTTGCTCGTCCACCGGTTTCATCTTTCTCGCTCCTTGATGGTAAACCATCTCCTGTATGACTCTATGGGCGGAACTCATCCGCATTCGGGGGTCTACTAGACACTGAGACCCACGAAATTCGTGGGTCTAGAGTGCAGGCGGATTGTAGCGATGCGCAATAGGCCGCAAACGCGCTACAACCCGCTGGAATAGATATACTGGCGGACACTCCACACATCAATGTCTGGAGTTTGAGTAATCAAGCCCCGAATAGGAGCCATCTCCATACCTCGGAGTGCGATTTCAAAGCTAATTATATACAGAAAGGAGATGAAAGGCAAGGAGATGAAGACGATCGACGGCCGGCAAGCCAACAGGAAGGGCGCCACGCCTCTTTGCGTTCAGGACGATCTATCTCTTGGCGAGATGGCAAGGCAAAAAACGGCTTGGGAAATTGGCTTCCTCGCCTATCTCTTGATGTGCATGGGCATTATCACATGCACCAGATCCTCACCACCCACAGGTTTCAGGACCCCTGGTCGAGAGGACTCGGACGTCTCCAAGGCCACTTGCTCAGTGCCTACCACATTCAGTACGTCTATCAAGTAGCGGCCGTTGAAAGCTATCTCCATCTGGTCGCCTTCGACAATGGCGTCCAGTTCGCCCACGTTCTGGCCGACCTCGGCCTGGGATTCCACGATCAGACGTCCAGGAGTTAGCTCGCTACCCGGGATCATCTCCAGGCGCACGATGTTGGCCACATCGCGGGAGAAAAGGACCGATATCCTAGTCGCCCGCAGCAAATCGTGGGTATTAATCACCACTCGCGTGCTGTAGCTTCCCGGGATTATCTGCCCGTAGTCTGGAAACTTACCCTCGATAAGCTGAGAGACGATCTCCACATTGCTCAGTCGGAACAGCACTTGATTGCGGCTGGGGGTGATCTCAATGGGCTCCTCCTCCTCGGCGCTGACGCGGGCCAGCTCGCGCAGGGCTCGAGCCGGTATGATCACCTCGAGGGGCTCCGGCACCGTCTCGCTCAGAGGGGCGGTGCGCAGCGAGAGACGAAACCCATCGGCGGCGACCATGGTCAGTAGCGAATCCTGAAAACCCGCCAGTGTCCCGGTTAAGACGGGGCGACTCTCATCTGTAGCGGCGGCGAGGGTCACCTGCTCGATCATCTGGCGCAGGGTGGCAGGAGGTATGGCCAGCTTATGATCAGAGATCTCGGATGGAATGAGGGGGAAGTCCTGAGCGTCTATTCCCCTGATATCGGCCTCGAACTGGACACACTTGAGATGCAGGCTCTGAGTACGGGTGACGAGTTCCATCTGAATCTGAGCCGATGGCAAGGTGCTAACGAAGTCCGCAAGCAAGCGGGCCGGGACCGTGATCTGACCCTCTTCCTCCACCTTGGCTCCAATCCAGCAGGTTATACTGGTCGAAAGGTCAGTGGCGGAGAGCTTCAGTCGCCCCTCGTCAGTGGCTAGGAGAATGTTGCTCAACACCGGCAAGACGGCCCGCGTGCTCACCACGCGGCTGACGATGGAGATACCTTTGGCCAGATTCTCTTGTAGACAAGTAAGCTTCACAACACACCTCCTTTTGTGAATCCCTTGACCCCAAATGTAGTGGGAGTGGAGAAAGCTACTATACCATATCTAGTGGTACGCACGTAAGTATACTACGCTTCAAGTAAACTGTCAACTGACGGTAGGCGACACAATAGCCCTACTTGACAAATTAAATAAATTATATTATAATATAGATGAAAATAGCATATATAGTACGAATTATACATTCTAGAAAGATGGTGATCTATGCCTAGAGGGAGACGACGCAGAAAAAGGGGGCAATGGGGAGCTACTTACCCACGCCGCACAAAGGGCTTTGTCCAGCCTGCCTTGCTGTTGTTGCTCCATCAAGGAGAGGGACATGGCTATGCCTTGATCGAGAGCTTGAAGAGGCAGGGCCTGGCTGACGATTCTCTAAACCCCAGTGTGGTTTATCGGGGCCTGCGGGAGATGGAGCAATGGGGCTGGGTCACGTCTCGCTGGGACACGGAGGGCCCGGGACCTCCACGGCGCGTGTACCGCATCACCCCCCAGGGAGAGGAATTCCTGGAAAGCTGGACGGGCGATCTACAGGAGATGAAGGATACTTTGGAGCGCTTTCTGGATTCTTACCGAGACAGTCAGGAAAGGGAGGGAAGATCATGAGCGTGCTGGATGACCTATTGGCGTCGTTGGTCGAAGATGCACCAGTGCGGGAGGTCCGTACCTGTGTGCATTGGACCGCAGTGGTGAGCAAGTATTGCGGTTTGGCTCACACTCTCCATCCTGAGCAGCATCCGCATGGACACCTGTCAGTGCGCGGGGTGGGGAGTTTACACGAGCGGAGCGCCCTGGAACTGGCGCAATATGTCAAATCCGAGATATCGCTGGAGGCCAGCATCGGGATGGCGGCTATCAACTCCTTATTAGACGTTGATGAGGATAGCTGTGTAGAACTGAACGCTGCGGCCTGGCTGGCGGAGCGGGGGCGCGGCAAGAAGGTCGCCATTGTGGGTAGTTTTCCCTTCGTGCCCCAACTGCGCGATAAAGTGGACAAGCTGTGGGTGTTGGAGAGACATCCGATGGAGGCGGAGCGGGGCTCAGAGGAGGCGAGCGAGATAATCCCTCAAGCCGATGTGGTGGCCATCACTGGTACCTCACTGATCAATCACACCTTCGAGGAGTTGCTGGCCCTTTGCCGCCCTGACAGCTCCATCATGGTGCTGGGACCTAGCACTCCCCTATCGCCCGTGTTATTCGACTATGGCGTGGAGGTCATCTCGGGAACCAAGGTGGTGGATGCGGGGTTGGTATTGCGCCTCATCAGCCAGGGTGCAACCTTCCTCCAGGTAAAAGGGCCAGGCGTAAAGCTACTTACTATGACATCATCCAAGAAGTAATATGACCAGGAAAGGAGGTGTTGCGAATGCGTAGTTTCGGATGTTACGATTGTGGCCATCAGTTTCAAGTGGCCTATGGTGTTGGTGGTCCCGGCGCGCACATGACCTGCCCTAACTGCGGCAGCTGGAACATCCATCGCACCGAGAACGACAGCACCTTCGCGCGCGTAGGACGCGGCCGAGGGCCGAGCAACCTGGGCCGGGGCCGCGGCGGGCCAGGCCGAGGGCCTCGTTGGACCCAATAGTTATGAGCTTTTCCACAAGAATGTTATGAAGGAGGTGAAATAGATGCCTAGAGGAAATGGTACAGGACCGAGAGGGCAAGGGCCGGATACAGGCGGTGGTGGCCGCGGACGCATGGGCGGCACCCGTCCGGGCGCAGGTCCCGGTGGAGTGTGCAAGTGCCCTTCGTGCGGCCACACGGTTCCTCACCAGAGAGCTAAGCCTTGTTATGAAGTATCCTGTCCTAAATGCGGCACGAAGATGGTCCGAGGATGACATCTATGAACAGCACCTTGGAGAGGATGGGAGCCTACTCCCTCTTCGTCAATATCGCGCTGGTTGTTCTCAAGCTGGGGCTGGCTGCCCTTTCGGGCAGTCTAGCCCTGGCTGCCAGCGCCACCGACTCGGCGGTTGATATCTTCGCCTCCGTGGCGGTGTTGATAGGGTTATTCATCTCCAAGCGGAAGACGAAGGCCTTCCCCTTTGGCCTATACAAAGTCGAGAACTTGGTCTCCATCGTCATCGCTCTGCTCATCTTCTTCGCTGGCTATGAGATCGCCAAGGAGGCCTTGCTGGCGCCGGCGGCCGAGGTGATGACCCACTGGTGGACGTTGGTCGGGGTTAGCTTGACGGTGCTCATCCCCTTCCTCTTCAGCCGATACGAGCTGAGGGTGGGAAAGAAGACGAATTCACCCAGCCTCATGGCCGATGCACGCCATTTCCAGACCGATGTACTTTCCTCGGCTATCGTCTTCGTAACCGTAGGCGCTAACGCTCTGGGCTTCGCCGTCGACCGCATAGGAGCCCTGCTGGTTGTCCCTTTCATCGCCAAATCTGGCTGGGACTTGATGGTTGATGGCATGAAGGTCCTACTGGACGCCTCCCTTGACGCCGAGACCCTAGCTCAGGTACGGGACATCATCGAGTCTTACCCTGGGGTGGCCCAGGTTAGATCGGTCGCAGGCCGTAACTCGGGTCGGTACCGCTTCCTGCAAGCTGACATCGAGATGCGCACCAGCGACCTGGAGAAAGCCCACCGCTTGAGTGCGCAGTTGGAGGAAGTCATACGTGCCGAGGTAAGCAATGTGGAGCGGGTGATGATCCACTACCAACCACAGGTCAGGACGAGCTTGATCTACGGTGTGCCCCTGCGAGACGCCAGCGGGATGGTCAGTGAGCATCTGGGCAAGGCCCCTTACTTCGCCCTTATAGAGTTGAGTGCTGCGGATGGCGCTTTGCTACGCCAAGAGATCGTAGCCAACCCCCATCGCGAACTGGAGAAGCAAAAGGGTCTTGAGGTGGCCAAGATGCTGGTGGGCAAAGGGATTGATATCATACTGGTGAAAGAGAGCCTAGAGGGAAAGGGACCAGCCTACGTGTTCGCCGAGACTGGGGTACAAACTCGTCTCACCCAGGCGGAGACCCCAGAGCAGATCCTGGCCGAGCTTGGGAAACCCATGGTAGATTTGGGGAGTACAGATAGGGTATAGACTGCAAAGGTGCGCGAACGTTGAGCGCTTCGCGCAAACCACCTCGGTGGCTGGCCGTGAGCCGACAGCAGATCTTTCCACCACCTCTACATAGAAGCCTGATTATTCACTTCCGTGCTTTGGCCGCTACTGCGCCAGATCCCTCAAAAGCTCCTCGGCCTGCTGCAGGTCTGGCGTATCGAAGCCCTCCGTGAACCAGGCGTAACATTCCGCCAGTAGCTCCCGTCCCTCTGCCACGCGTCCCTGGTTCTGTAGCAGGCGAGCCAGACTTGTCGCCGCCCGCAATTCCAGCGACTTGGACTTCTGGCTTCTGGCCAGATCCAGCGCCTGCCGGAGAGACGCCTCGGCCTTGGCCTCATTGCCAGGCTCTAGGAGCAGAAGCTCGGCGCGGATGCGATGCTGCTCCGGAAGCCACCAGGCCTGCGAGGTCGGGGCGCCAGAGGATAAGGCATGAGCGATAGTTTTCAAGCCCTCCTCCCTTCTACCGACCACCAGATAGGCTTCCGCCAGCAGCGCGCGGCAATGGTGTGTCGTCAGACTGGAGCCAGTCGCATCCGAGAGAGCGATCCCCTGCGCTAGTTCGGCAATGCCTTGCTCACCATACCCCTGGTGGACCAGCGCTGTGCCGGACATCATGAGAGCGTTGGCGTACATCATGGCAAAGCCACCCTGACTGGAAAGCTCCAGGGCCACCTTGGCTTCTGCCCCACACTCAGGCCACTGGCGCAGCATACACCACAGGTTGGATACGGAAACAGCCGCGAAGGCGTGGGTATAAAGATGGTTGGTCTCGCGCGCCAAGGCCAACGCAGCATCGCCCTTTGTGATCGCCTGCTCTGCGTACCCTTGTAACGCCAGGACCCAGGCGAGGTAGCACAGAGCGATTACCTCGGGATCTTGCCCGAGTTGGCGAGCCAGATCACCCAGCTCCTTCGAGTCGTACAGGGCCAGAGTCTGCGCCAAGTGTTCCTGGGCATCATCATACCGTGCAAGGTACGTTGCCGTGATTCCCAGCAGAGCATGAGACGCCACAATGTACCCCTTATTGCCAACCTGGCGTGCCAGGGTTAACAGCTGCTCCCCTTCCAGGTAGGTTCGCTGCATTTCGTCCCGCACAAGATAGAAGAGAAGCTGTCCGTACAAGACCTGGAACAACTCAGGTGGATCCCCCAGAGCCCGAGATAGCTCACGAGCACGCGCAAAGGCCTCTTCCACTCTTGGGGATGCGTACCCGTGCGTGGCGATCAGTGTCGTCCCCAGAGCGGCCTGCAAGCCCAATTCCAACTGCATCCGCTCCGGTCCCGGGGAAAGAGAGGCGACAAGCTCCAGGCCCCT
>JBFFDV010000081.1:0-9994 GCA_041559215.1 Anaerolineae bacterium
CATGGATAGACTTGGTGAAAGGGGATGGAAATGTACTTAAAAGCTGACAATTCCAAGTGTACAGGGTGCAGGCTCTGTCAGTTGGCCTGTTCCCTTTTTCATTTTCGGGAGAATAATCCCAAGAAGTCTTGTCTGGCCATAGTGCCCCGCTTTCCCGCTCCGGGCGTCTTCGAGGTGCGAACCTGTACCCAGTGTGGCGATTGTGCCGCGGTCTGTCCAGTCGACGCTATCCCTCAGAACGAGAAGGGCGCCTATTACATCGATCGAGACGAGTGCATCGGTTGTTTGGATTGCGTGGACGTCTGTCCCGAAAATGTGATCTTCACTCATCCTGACTATGAGGCCCCCTTTGAGTGCAACCTGTGCGAGGAGTGTGTGCACTTCTGTGCCTATGGGGCTCTGTATGTAGAATGACCGGCTGTCAAGGCCATAGTTTCAAGGAGGGAACAATATGCTTAATGGATACGGTGGACAGATACTCAGAGTCAATCTGACCGATGGAACTATTGAAAAAGAGGAACTCGATCCTGAGCTTGCTAGGGATTATTTGGGAGGACGCGGTTTTGCGGCCAAGGTCCTCTACTCGGGATTGGAAAAGGGGACAGATCCCCTGGGAGCCGACAACAAGCTCATCGTGGCTGCAGGTCCTCTCTCAGGCTTGCTGATCCCCGGGGCGGGCAAGACCACCTTTGCCGCTAAGTCACCAGCGACAGGGGGGTATGCCGATAGCAGCGTGGGTGGGCTTTTGAGCGCCGAAATGAAATACGCTGGCTATGACCTTATCATCTTCGAGGGCATATCGCCGGAGCCAGCATATCTGTTTATTGATGATGATACAGTGGAACTACGGGACGCGAAGGAGAACTGGGGCCAGGGCTGCATAACCGCGGAAACGGCCTTGAAGAAGGAACTGGGGGAGGATTTTCAGATAGCTCTCATTGGGCCCGGTGGGGAGAACCTGGTCAAATTCGCCTGTATCAGTCATGATTTCGGCCGCCAGGCTGGGCGCGGTGGGGTCGGGGCCGTGATGGGCTCTAAGAAATTGAAGGCCATCGCCATTCATGGCACCAAGAGCATCCCTGTCGCCGACGTGCAGGAGTTCCGCCGTATAGGGCGGGAGATGTATGATTATTGCAAGGCCAGCGATGCCTGGGAGGTCTGGGTCAGGCTGGGAACGGCCGGTGTCAATGTTCCCTCCAATGAGTGGGGTTCCTTTCCCACCCGCAATTTCCAATCTGGTTACTTTGAAGAGATCGAAAGCTTAACCGGCGAGTTGATGCGGGAGAAGATCGTCATCACCGATAAGGCTTGCTTCGCCTGTCCGTGCGCCTGTGGCAAATATTCCCACAGCAAGAAGTGGGATATCCACGTTGAAGGGCCAGAGTACGAGACCACAGCCTTTCTGGGGGCGGATGTGGCTGTGTCCGACATAGAAGATGTGGCCTATGCCAACTATCTGTGCGATGAACTGGGCATTGACACCATTTCAGCAGGGAATGTGATCGCCTTCGCCACGGAGTGTTACGAGAGAGGCATCATCACCAGCAAGGATACAGGAGGCTTGGAGCTCAGCTTCGGTGATTCGGAGGCGGTCTTCGAACTCATCGGGAAGATCGCCAGACGAGAGGGAATTGGCGATGTGTTGGCCGAAGGTGTGAAGCACGCTGCCCAGGTCTTCGGTGGCGACAGCGGTGATTTTGCCATGCACATCAAGGGCTTGGAGATAAGTGGATACGAATCGCGGAATGCTCCGGCGATGATGCTCGCCTATATGACCGCTGATGTGGGTGCACACCATAACCGTGCCTGGGCCATAACCTATGACATCCAGGTGGGACGCGATGCGATCACCGAGGATAAGGTAGCTAGGGTCATCGAGTTGCAGCATATCCGTCCCCTTATGGACTGTCTTGGCACCTGCCGCTTGCAATGGGTGGAGTTGGGCATGCCCCTGGAATACTATGCGCCAGCGATGAAGGCCATCACAGGGCTGGATCGTTCCTGGGAGGATCTGTTGCACATCGCCGAGCGCGTGTGGAATGTGACCAGGTCTTTCTGGGTGCGGGAGGTGGAGGGCTTCGGTCGCGAGTGGGACTATCCACCGCCCCGCTGGTACACGGATCCGGTGCCCACAGGTCCTACCAAAGGCAAGTTCGTTACCAGGGATGATGTGGAGAAACTGCTGGATATGTACTATGACCAGCGAGGTTGGGACCGCAACGGCATCCCCATTCGGGAGAAGCTGGAGGAGATGGGCCTGGATTTTGTGACCGCCTGATGGAGGTGAGGCCTCTCAGAAGTTGAAGTGATGAGCGTAGAACTGACTATGGTTGGCCTGCTCAAACAATACGGCCCTCCTGAGTCCTCATTGACCGTGGAGCCAGGAAGGACGGTTAGGGAGGTGATAGAGGACTTGGGGCTCGATCCAGACCTGGTGGCCATAGTGATGGTCAATGGTCGTCAGAAGTTCAAGAGCTACCGGTTGCAAGATGGCGATCATGTGAAGCTGGTGCCTATGGTCGGCGGGGGATATGCCTGAGATTGCGTTCTGCATGGCCAGAACATCGCCTTTTCTCTTTCCTGCATACAATGATCACGTTGTTTGCTCGCCTGGTGCCCTCTACAAAGTCACCTTCCTCCCATTTGATACCTCTTCGTCGGTCGAGCCAGGTATAAATGGGCAATGCCAGTCCCCCCTCTAGGGCCACGCCCAGCCGCCAGAACTTGGAACCTAAGTAGGCGGCCATATTCCGGTAGCGGGAGTTCCGTGGCGAGAGAGTGACATTGTATCTTTCTATCACCAGTTCATACTCTCCCAGCTGGCACTCCAGTGCGTTGGGATCGTAGCGGCGCATGTGCCCAGCCAATTCATCATACCTGCTCCAATATTCCATGTGCAAGGGTACGGAGAAGATGAACCTTTCTCCTTCTTTCAGAACCCTGCTTATTTCTCTCAGGACGGCTCTGTCGTCCGCTACATGCTCGACAATCTCGAAGGCGCATATCAGGTCAAAGTGCTCATCGGGGAATGGGAGAGCCTCGGCACCACCTACAGCGCATCTGCCGTCCAGTTGTCTCAATGCTTCCATGGCCTTTGCGCTGAGGTCCACGAAATAGGAGCCAGCGATAGGAATGCGGGGCCGGTTGCCTGCACCGATCTCCAGGAAGTGGGTCTTCCCAGCGATGTACGTGCCGACTGTGTCCCACATGGCCCAGACCGATGGCTGGACCACCTTGCTCCTGGACCAGAGGTCATCGTAGTATTGTTCTGGCTCACTGCTCATGTCATTACCCGCCGGGGAGGTGCTGAAGCAGATTATACCATGGGCAGATGATACTGACAATCAATGAGAGTTGGCGGCATTGCGCAGCAAGAGCCCAGGGAGCGCGAGGGGCCTGCCGTGAGCTTGACGAAGGGCGTCCCCTCGACCTTGATTCCTCCCTATATAGATTGGATTTGCGCCCAGTGGCTGCGCAGGCCTGTTGGCTCTGGGAAGTGGCATGAACGTCTATGATCTCCTAACCAGGCTTGATGAGTCATCTTTTCTGGGCTTCAGGGTGTGGGAATTCTCTTTACACAGCCTTCGAAGGCAATACGGTATGACATTCTTGAGCAGGATAGTGGTCCGTCACCCCCTGAAGACCCTCTTAGGGACCATGAAGTACCGGAGCTTCCTGCGAGAGTGCCGGGACCGAGGCGATATCACTCCTCTTTTCGAGGACAATGAGGAGGATTTCATCTCTCGTGTGGTGATGAGCGAGGGAGACCTGTTAATGGCTGTGGGATTCTGCCTCAAGCCCCTGGCTCCGGAGTGCCCCGCTGGGCGTCCCAATCACGATTGCCTTTACTTGGATGAGTTGGATCTCGAAGATATCACGGCGGCTATCCATGCCGCGTGTCGGGGGTGTGAGATCAAGACGATAGGCATCCAAGCTTTGCTGGCCGGGGCTAACATGCATATCATGACCTCCGCTCTGGATATCGCCCATGATGTGATGATCCCCAGCATAGATCGTGAGCGATTCAGACAAGCGATAATGTGTCTGTGTCCCTATTCGGCGCAGGCTATCGCCTTGCCCTTGATCATCTGCGGCATAGAGGGCTTTCTCATCAGCTATGCATCGGGGAACTGCTTGGATTACCAGCAATGGTTGCTGGCCGACAAGGGGATAAAGAGGGAGATGACCGTGTTGAGCTCTGCTGCTTACCGCAAAGTACTGACCTTGCTCCAGCTCGCCGCTGAGCGAAGGAAGAAAGAGGGTGTACGCTGTGCCAGGTTCGTGCGCCAAGGCAACATCTACATGCCCAGCGAATAGGGGCTTGAAGGGTTGCGACCTGTCATGAAAAATGTATAATTAGATTGAAGCAGTTCTGCTTGATGAGCAGGCAAAGGATCATGGAATTCTCCTTCACTGCGATATCGATAAACGGTGTGCCTGTCCGCTTGTTAGCGGAGAGATGGTCCTATACAAACGCTTGCTGTGATGATGTGCTGGCGACTATCGAGCAGCCAGACTACATTATGCGAGGACGACAGAGGACGCAGATAGCCGTGAGGAGGATCGTGGGGGGACGCTATCTCCAGGTGAGATACCGCGAACTGAGTCGCAGGGAGGGCTTCGTGATCTCCGCCACCATCAGCTCCTCGCTCGATGAGCTGGCCGTGATCTGGCGGTCTCGTGGCTTGTGACGTGGCAGGACCATAGACAGTTATTCGGATTGTACAACGGGGATGACTAGAGGCGAGGCTGCTGGTCAATGGAGTTTCGCGAGCAGATCACCATAGGTCTTATCTACTTCCTGTTCGCCTATTTCGCCACTTTGGGCTTCTGGCAGTTGATAGCCGCGTGGCAACGCCTGAGGGCCCTGTCCTGGCTAGGAAGGGGTGTAAAGGCCAGATGGGGCTATCTTTTGGGCTCAGTTCTCATAGGGCTCGCCTGTCTCTGGTTCTTTGGCACTAGGAGCCGTGAGATTTTCTCTCCAGGGCCCGCGAGTAGTGAATTCCTCTTCTTTCTGTCAGCTGCCTCGCTCTGCTCTTTGGTGACCACCATTTCGGTCTCACCACTGATGAGTGGGCTGTTCGCCTCAGGAGAAGAGCGCAGCGAGAAACCATCCCCCCATAAGGAGCCGGTAGTCTTGGAGAGAGGACAAGGCTTCCTCTATGTGCCAGCCTCCCGCGATGGCCCTTGTCCTGCCATTTGCATGGTGCCTGGGCCTGGTGAGGGGATCGAGTCCTTGGAAACGATCGCTGCTTGGCTGGGCAGCGAAGGCTTTTTCGTTCTGACTGTGGATATGCCCTTTGAGAACTCATGGTTGTACCCCGACATAATGATCCTCTGTACCAAGGCTATCCCTTATCTGGAAAGCAGGGACGAGGTGGATTCCAACAGGATTGGCGCTATGGGAGTGGGCTTAGCAGGAGATTTGGTCATCCGCGTTGCTGCTTCAGACCCGCAGATCAAATCGGTGGTGGCCGTCGCCCCGCTCCTCGTGGAATCCAGTGCCCAGCCTGGTCTCGATCTCCTGCGAGACATGTCATATGTGGAGGCCAAGCGCTGGACCTACCTGCATCAAGATGGGAAACTGGTGACACAGCTTGGGGCCCTGGAACATGTCTCCGAGCTCGATTCTCAGCCACTGCTCGCAATCTACGGTGAGGCAGATACACTGGCGCCCTTGACGGAGATAGGTATGCTGCAAGAGATGGGGACGCTTGAGTTGATACCAGGTCAGGGGCATCGAGGCCTTGCGCATAGCGCTAAGGTAATCTCCTTGGTCGCCCGCTGGTTTCGCAAGACTCTTTAGGAGGTGCGATGGCGCTGGACAGCGCGTTATTCAATGTAATTAACGGCTTGGCCACTCGGGAGCCGCTTGTGGATGCCCTTATGCGCCTGCTGGTGAACGACTACCTCATACCCACGGCTCTCTGCTTGCTCACCGTCGCCCTCTGGTTCGCTGGCGGTACCAGGGAGGAGAGACGGCGAAATCAACGAGCGGTCATATCTATTATCGTGGCCATCCTTCTGGCGAATCTGCTGGTAAAGCTTTGTAACTTGATCTATTTCAGGCCTCGGCCCTTCTCGGTCCAGCAGGTGAATCTGCTTTTCTATCGTCCCTCCGACTCGTCCTTGCCGAGTAACGCAGCGGCAGTCGCTTTCACATTCGCTGCCGTCGCCTGGCAGCGTTACCGCAGGCTGGGCCTGATCATGGGGCTGCTGGCCGGCCTTTTCGCCCTTGCCCGCATCTATTGTGGGGTCCACTACCCCTTAGATGTGGTGGCAGGCGGGATTGTCGGAGCTATCTCTGGCTATGTGGTGGTGAAGGCCCAAAGGTTCCTGGAGCCGCTGATGGCGGCCATCATCCGCGTCGGCCGGAGGCTGTATCTGGCTTAAAGGGCGCCGTCGCACGTATCCAACACTGCTTGACAGGGGGAATTCACGTTCAAGTTAGCGCGACCTCACCTCTTGGCCCTCGGCGGCTATCTCTTGTTGACCGTCTTGATGACCTATCCCTTGGTTCTTCACCTGGTCACGGCCATCCCCGGAGATGGCTTCGACGGCTGGCAGAACTATTGGAACCTCTGGTGGGTCAAGACGGCGCTGCTTGATCACCATGAGAACCCCTATTTCACCACCTTACTTTACCACCCCACCGGCTATAGCCTCTATTTCCATACGTTGAACATCTTTAATGCCTCGCTGACCTTGCCTATACAGCTGAGCTTCGGCCTCACTATCTCCTATAACTTCGTCGTCCTTTTTTCTTTCGTAATAGGGGGCTATGGCACATATCTTCTGGCCCTACATATCATAAAGGCAGGTACGAGAGGGAGCGATCACCTTGTAGCTTTCCTGGCCGGAGTAATCTTCACTTTTTCGCCTTTCCATTTCGCTCACCTGTTGGGACATATGCAGGTCATTTCGCTGGAATGGCTGCCCTTCTACGTTCTGGCGTTGGTCAAATCTCTCACTTCCGAGGAGATGCGGCCGGTCTCGCACATCGGGTTGCCCCTGCTTTTCTTTGTGCTCACTGCCCTCTGCGATTGGTACCTCGCCCTATATCTGCTCGTCTTTACTGTGCTTTATCTGGGTTACAGGATATGGGCTCAGCGCCAGTTGAGGAAACCGGTGCTAAGGACGGGGTTGATATTGCTACTTAGTGGCATCATCCTTTCACCCTTGTTAGTGCCTATAATGCGGGAGGCTGTGCAGGCTCCTGCTTATCTATTCTCCCCTTTTGACACCACAGTGCGTCTGTCTGCGGATTTGCTGGCCTTCATCACCCCCAACGAGTTTCATCCCTTTTGGGGACCGGCGGCCGCCCATCTCAGCGAGGCCTTCACCAGCAGCACCGCCGAGAGGATGGTCTTCGCTGGTTACATTCCCCTTGCCCTGGCTGGGTATGCGCTCTGGAGCAGGAGGCGCCAGGGAGCGTTCTGGGTTGCCAGTGGCCTGACTTTCTTTGTCCTATGCTTGGGACCTTATCTACATATCGCGGGGCGAGAGATGTCTATCCCGCTTCCCTATCTGGCTCTCTACCGTTTTCTGCCCTTATTCAGGATCGCCCGCTCCGTCAGCCGCTTCGATGTGATGGTCATGCTCAGCCTGGCGCCTCTGGCGGCGCTGGGCCTTCAGCAGTTGGTGGCTCCCTTGACCGAACCCAGGAGGAAGGTAATGGCCCTGGCCGTTGTAGGCCTGGTGTGCTTCGAGTTCCTACCCGCACCTTATCCCTTATCCGAAGTGGAGGTTCCGCCTTTCTATAAGACGCTGGCCATAGACGATGAGGAATACGCCATCCTCGAGTTGCCCATCAACTGGGATCGGCCTGCCCATCTTCTTTATCAAACGGTGCACCGCAAGCCTATCATCGCTGGTTATGTCACTCGTCCTAACCCCCTTTCGGCAGTGGAGAGGGTGCCGGTTTTGCAGCACTTCCGTTTCTTGGGTCCGGATATCATCGCCCAGGATCCGGGGGAGATCGCCCCCGAGGTTTTTGAGTATCTGGGGATCAGATATGTGATCCTTCATGGGTACATGTTGCCACCTGGAGGGGAGCGGGAAGCGGTCTTCGGCTTGGTCCAGGAGATATTGGGCGATCAATTGCCTGTCTATCAAGATGGGCAGATAGCCGTCTATCGGGTGGGAGGTCAGGAGCAAAAGTCGCCTTTTGTCATCCTGGGTTCGGAGTGGGGGCAGCGGCAGGGACGGGATGGGGAACCGAGGCGAGAGCTGGGCGCGGAGGCGACCTGCGTCATCATTGCCCCCTCTGCTGGAGAGGCACGCCTGGCTTTCACCGCTTTCAGTACGAGGGACACTCGCTCTCTAGAGCTAAGCTCGAATGGGGAGTTCGTAGGCAACTATGAGATAGCTATTCAAGCCGAGGATTTCGTAACCGACCCCATATCGTTGCAGGAGGGTGTCAATATCCTGCGCTTGCGTGACAGAACCGAAGGCGAGCCCGCTCTCGTGTTTACCGCTCTCGATCTGTATCATTAGTCCAGCGTTATCTGTCTTTCAGGAAGTCTAGGGGACCTGTGAGGCTGAGATTCGTCAGTCTTGGGCCCCATTCGCCGAAGCGCAGAATGGTCACAGATGCGGGAGAGATCCAAATGCGTCCTAGGAGGTCCAGGGGTAAGCCGATGTAGTGAGCCACCGCTACTCTGACCACGTCGGCATGAGTGACCAGGGCGATGTTGCCCTCAGGGTGAGTCTGCAAAATCTCCTCTACCTCCGCCACCACGCGCACTTGGACTTCGTATATCGTCTCCGCACCAGGGAAGCGTGTCCTGCTGGGATAGGCTCGGAACTTCTCCCACATATCTGTTTTCATAATATCTTCCATCGCCTGGCCGGTCAGGTCTCCATAGCGAGTCTCGCCCAAACGCTCTCGTATCTGGATCTCCAGGCCATGAGATTCTGCTATCGGTTCGGCCGTTTCCACTGCACGTTCCAGGGGACTGGAATATATCGCCTCGAGGGGCACTGGCTCTAGCCACTCCGCCAAGCGAACGGCCTGCTTCCGTCCCTTCTCGTTCAGTGAGATGCCAGGCGTCCATCCCGCAACTCGCTTCCCCACCCAGTCGTTGAGAGCGTGGCGGACGAGTAACAAACGGTTCATGTCACCTCTCTTACGGCTTTGCCTTCGCCATAGACCAGCCAACGGTACGTTTTTTCGATCCTATCCCAATTCTCTTCCCTGTCCAAAGCCCAGAACCTGCCTATCACCGATACCACTCTTCCCAGTCCCAGGTTTTTCGTGGCTTCCTCCACCAGCTGTATGTACCTGGCCCCGCTCTCCGGATGCTCGCCCCTGCGACCCAGCATGGAGTGGATGTAAACCTCTTTCAGTCCCTCTCGCTTGGCTAGGTCTACCAGCGCCAGGAGATGGTCAACCGATCCGTGCGAACTGTAAAAAGACACGATCCCCAACAGATGGAGGCGGGTACCATCGTTCTTCGCTCCCCTCATCGCCCATAGGAAGGCTTCGTTCTCGAAGAAGCGTCCATCCTCCAGGGCTTGGTCTATCCTAAGCCTATCGGAATAGATCCTGCGACCGGCTCCTAGATGAAGGTGCCCGGCCTCCGAGTTGCCCACCGTTCCATCTGGCATCCCCACCGCCTTCCCCGAGGCTCTGAGAGTGGTGAAGGGGTATTCCTGTTGCAGCCTGTCCATCACCGGTGTATGAGCTTGAGCGATAAGGTTGCCCTCTAGCTCTGCTCTGAACCCCCAGCCATCCACGAGGAGGAGCAGAATTCCCCTCCTGCTTCCCTCAGTGGGCGGCCCATCTTCCAGCAGGCTGCTGCCTGTCATCGTTGGCGGTTTGGGAAGCCCGAAGAGTTCCAGAATGGTGGGCGCCACATCCCTCAACTCTCCCCCTTGGCGCAATCTGCTC
Source organism: Anaerolineae bacterium (assembly GCA_041559215.1). Taxonomy (GTDB): domain Bacteria; phylum Chloroflexota; class Anaerolineae; order UBA7937; family B3-Chlor; genus JBFFDV01. Next base: position 9,893 of record JBFFDV010000081.1, read on the forward strand.
CCTTGAGGGCCGACGAAGATGAAAGGCACAGGGCTGTCGGTGTGGCCCGTATCTATGGCGCCATCGGGATACAGCCATTTCTCGACGGTGCCGTGATCGGCG
>JBFFDV010000082.1:0-9966 GCA_041559215.1 Anaerolineae bacterium
CTGAGCGGCGCCAGCCAAATAGCCGAGGGGATAACCTTCGCCGACGGCTGCCCTGCTGAGAACCCCTATCGGGCGTGGCGCGTCGCCTTCAGACGAGTGAGCCAATAGCCACCACTTATTGCTCCCTGTTGGGGTCACGACAGTCGATGCCGTACTCGCCAGGGGGCGGCCAGCATAGGTTGCAGGAGATGCAAGAGGAGCTCTCCTGGCCTTCGCGCAGTCGTCTCGGCAGGTCTGGCTCCCGGATGAGAGGGCGGGACATGGAGATGAAATCGGTGCTGCCTTCTTCCAGGATACGTTCCATCACGGTTTTGGAGCGCATTCCCCCGACCAGGATGATGGGTAGCTCAGTGGCCTCCCGCGCCCGCCGGGCAAAGTTGTGGAAGTAGGCCTCGTCTTCTTGGCGGAGGATGTCCTTACGCACGCTCGTCATGCCGATGCCAGCGCTGGTTTCCACAGCGTCGATACCCCAATCGGCTAGAAGGCGGACTATCTCCACGCCGTCCTTCAGAGTGAGGCCGTCCCGCACATAGTCTTCCATCCCTAGCTTGATCAATAGGGGGTAATCGTCTCCCACCTGATCGCGAATGGAGGACGCCACCTCCTCCAGAAAACGCATCCTGCGGGCAGGGGTACCACCCCAGCGGTCTCGCCTCCAGTTGGCCGCCGGGGAGTTGAACTGGTTGATGAGATACCCGTGAGCGGCATGGATTTGCACCCCATCGAAGCCTGCGGCTTTGGCACGCCCCGCAGCATCCCCAAATGCGGTGATGATGTGCTTGATCCCCTCCTCATTTAGCTCCTCAGGCCGCTCCTTTCCTTTCGATTGGGGCACTGGTGAGGGAGCCACAGGTCGGCCAGGGATGGCGTCCGCAGGGCACTGCCTCCCGCCATGATTGAGCTGCATGACCACCAGGCCACTCTCTTCGTGGACGGCCCTGGTAAGCATCTCTAGGGCGGGGAGGAGGTCATCGCGATGGGCGCCGGTCATGTGGACATTACAGCGACCTCCCTCATGAACGAAGGCGTGGCCGGTGATGATGAGGCCAATCCCGCCCCGGGCCAACTCAGCGTATAGGTCGGCCAGCGGCTGCTCTGGCCTGCCCTCTAGGTCGCTCATATGCTCGGCTGTGGCCGAGCGTATCAGACGGTTTGGCAACTCCAGTGTGCCAATATTCTTTGGCTCAAATAGGATGGACATGGCCATTTCTCCCCGCATAGCGCTATGAAAGAAGGCAGGATATTATACATCCTTGCACAAGTATAACATAGCGGTGACGCCGGAGCAAAACATTCCAGCGAGGGGCTTGCGCAGCAACTAGGCGCAAGCCCGAAGATACGGGTATGAAGGACACGAGCGGACACCCCTCGTGCTCCCAGGGCTTTTGCTGCGCAATGCCGCGAGTCGGTCGCAAATCATTCGATAACTGGGCAGAGTCAGGAACAGCACCCGATATGGCAGCTAGCTGAGATACGCGCCTCAGAGGAATACCTGGCACGCTGGACTGGAAAGATCATTTGACAACTGAGGCCCAAGCTGGTATACTTGAAGCGGTGGAGGGGGTTTCTTCCGTGGAATGCTGCGGAGATGTCCCCTCACATTCTGTTGAAGCAAAAGAATGCACAGTAGTGCAAGGGATACGTATTTGTGACACCGATATTTCCTTTCACCGCAATCGTGGGTCAGGACCCGATGAAGCGGGGATTGATCCTGAACGCCATAAATCCTCTGATAGGCGGAGTACTGATCCGTGGCGAAAGAGGCACGGCCAAATCCACGGCTGCTCGTGCGCTGGCCGCTCTATTGCCGGACATCGAGGTAGTGGCCGGTTGCCCCTTCAACTGCAACCCCTATCGACCTGATGCGATGTGTGATTCTTGCGGAGAGCGCTACCAAGAAGGGGAGAAGCTGCCGGTAGCCAGCCGCCCTATCAGGATGATAGACCTCCCTGTTAGCGCCACCGAGGATCGGGTCGTTGGCACATTGGACATGGAACTGGCCATCAAGACAGGGGAGAAACGTTTCGAGCCCGGCGTGCTGGCCACGGCTAATAGGGGCATGCTATATGTGGATGAGGTCAACCTGCTGGATGATCATGTCGTAGATGTTCTCTTGGACTCGGCAGCTATGGGCGTCAACGTCGTGGAGAGAGAGGGCATATCCTTCTCCCATCCTGCCCAGTTCATTCTGGTGGGCACCATGAACCCTGAGGAAGGGGAGTTGCGTCCTCAACTCCTGGACCGCTTCGGCCTGTGTGTGGTGATAAAGAGCATCGCGGATACCGAAGCTCGCAAGGAGATATTGATACGGCGTATCCAATATGAGGAGGACCCAGTCGCGTTCTACGAAGCATGGCGGGAGGATGAGGAAGGCCTCGCGCAGCAGATCACGCGCGCTAGAGAGTTGCTCTATCGGGTCTCGTATAGTGAAGAGGACCTCTTCAACATCGCCCAGCTCACCGCCGATCTGGGTGTAGACGGGCATCGGGGCGACATAGTTATCCTTAAGGCCAGCCTGGCCCATGCAGCTTTCGAAGGGCGCGATCATATCAATGCCAGGGACATCCTGCTGGCAGCGGAATTGGCGCTGCCCCATCGCCTCAAGAAGCGACCGCTGCAGCAAGGGGAAGCACGGCTGGAGCAGTTGCGCGAGCAGTTGCAGGGACTAGAGGCTCAGATGGCCAGCAGCAAAGCCCCGATGCTGCAAGACTTCTCCTCCGTGGGTAAAAAAAAAGACCTGAGCGGCGATGAGCCGGCAACTGACGACAGACTTCCCCCTCTAGAATCCATCCCCAAAGGCCAACAGGACACCGAAGACGGACCTGCATCTTCGAGCCAACAAGGTATGCCAGTGCCTGTGGGCGGGACCTTCAGAGCTCCCCGACTGACCACTCCTCTGGACCGCCTCGCTCGGCGCACATCGGGTCGACGAAGCCTTACCCGCACGGAGCGGAAGCGAGGCCGGTATGTATTCAGCAGGCCCATGGACGGCCGCGTAGATGACATCGCCTTCGATGCCACAATACGTCAGGCAGCGCCTCATCAGGTCCATCGGCAACACTCCGATGTGGCTCTTGCACTGGAGAGGGATGACTTCCGGCGAAAGGTGCGGGTGAGCCGGACCGCCAACCTCGTCCTGTTCGTGGTGGACGCCAGTTGGTCTATGGCAGCAGCGGAACGGATGGTCGCCACCAAGGGAGCTATCATGTCCCTGCTCCAGGATGCTTATCAGCATCGGGACAAAGTGGGGCTCATCGTCTTTCGCCAGAACGGTGCCCAGCTTCTCCTACCTCCCACTTCCAGCGTCAGACTGGCCGAGAGTATGTTGGAGGACATCACCGTGGGTGGCAAGACACCTCTGTCGAGCGGTCTCTATCTGGCGTATCAGGTTTTCATGCGCGAGATGCGTCGGAACCCGCGAGTGGTGCCACTCATGATCTTGCTCACTGACGGGGCGGGGAATGTCTCCATGACCGACCTGGCGCCCCGCGAGGAAGGGTGTCAAATAGCGGATTTGATACATCGTAACGACATCCGTTCGGTGGTGATCAATACCGAACACAAGTCCTTCGACCGAGGACTGGCTCAGGAACTGGCCTTCTATCTCAGTGCGGAGTGCTACACTCTGGAGGAACTGGGGGCTCAGGAGCTGTACGACACAGTACGCCATGAACTCAAGAGCTGAGGTGACCGGACTGCGGTCGAGCTCAAAGAGGGCTCGGCCCAGTCAGGTGAACCTGTGCGCTTCTCCTCCTCGCTGCCCGCATCATCTCCGATAGCGGGTTTTGTTTTATTATTGGGTCGTCATGAATATTAAGGAAGGGTGTTAATCTCGGGGATAGGAGTCCTCGAGGGAGAGGCTGAGATGCTGACGATTTCTGTCATGACCGAAGCTGATACGAGATTTGCCACGAAGCTTGCCACGCAAGAGGAATGGGGATACCTGGAAGAGGATTTTCGAAGACTAATGCATTTCGAACCCGAGGGGTGTTTTGTCGCATGGCAGGATAACGAGAGGGTAGGAATAGTAACGACAACTTCTTATGGAGACTATGCCTTTCTTGGCTCTTTGATTGTGAGCAAAGCAGAAAGAGGGAGGGGAATCGGAGAGAGTCTGTTGAAATGTGGGATTCACTACTTGATGGGAGGGGGTGCAAAAACGGTGGAGCTTGATGGTGTGTTTCCCGCTGTCTCCTTGTACAAGAGGCTAGGATTCAGGGATAAGTATCTATCGCTGAGATTCGAAGGAGACGGGGGACAGAACGGTAATGACGAGGTGCTGCCTTACGGGCCCGAGATGGCTGATGAGATAGTCGGCTTTGATAAGCAAGAGACAGGTCTGTCCCGGAAGAGGATATTAGGGAGATTGCTTGAGGAGTTTGGAGATTCAGTTTACCTTGTGGGCAGGAAGGGAGTGGCGGGATACGCGATCGTAAGACCCCGTGCGGGTGGACATTTCACAGTTGGCCCATGGCTCGCGGAGGATCGGAAGGTTGCAGAGCTACTGCTTCGCTCCATCACCGACAAGTACACGGGAAAGGTGCTAACCATTGGGGTTCCAGAGATCAATCGCGATGCAGTTCACATGCTTCTGGGGCAGGGGTTCCACTACGTCGAGCCTTCTCTCAGAATGTATCTGGGGGAGGCGATGAATTGTGAGAGGAACGTATATGGAATCATTGCTCCCGAAAAGGGCTAAGGACCGAAATAATGATCAGGCAAGTAACATCTGCGGATTCCAGTAGAGTGGTTGGGTTATTGGAGCAACTATGGCCTGAGAGACGAATCGAATATGAAAGAGCTAGGAAGGTCATAGAGAAATACATAGAGGAACCAAGCTATCGTATTTACGGGTATGAAGAGGAGGGAACCCTTGTCGGGATCATAACGGTATCTTTTCGGTGGGCTCTATTTTATGAGGGAAGGGTCGCAATCATTGAAGACCTAATAGTTGACAAAGGTCATACAGGGAGGGGCATTGGGAAGAAGTTAGTGAGATTCATTGAGTATAGGATTACAGAAGCTAGTGAAGTCAAAGCTATAGAACTGAACTCAGATTTCCGTCGAAAAGATGCGCTTTAATTTTGGGAAAAATGTGGATATTCCAAAGTCGCATTTCAACTGAGAAAAGAAGTCTAAACAAAATTGCGTTGACAAGAGGTGGTGGATAAGCTAGAATATGGCAAAGGAGAAGAGGAACAAGAAAAGAGCGCCAACAAGGGCATCTATGGCAAGACTTTCATCTTCCATTCGATGTTGCCTTGGACGCTCCAATTACAGTATACACCATAATTCGTTGTCTGTCAAGGAGGAGCATGGCCGAACGGAAAGAGATCCTTTCTCCCGTCAGGCAGAAGGCCTTAGCTTTGGCACTAGGCTGGTCAGCAGCAGAACTGGTGGGTCGCTACCGCCACCGCATTCATCCTCGCAACCCATCCGCGCAGAAGGTTCTGGAGGGTCGCGACCTCCCTCGCCTGTCGTATAGCAGCCGGGCCCTGGCCTCCAACAACGCCCTCTTCTGGCTGATGGCCCAGCGGCTGATAGTCCTAGCGGATGAACTGGGCCTTGATGACCTTGAGGATAGAGAGAAGCCCGATAGCATTGACGCCAGGATAAGGCGGTTCCCCGCAGAGATAAGGAAATATGTCGCTGACCCTGACTCGACCGAGGCCCTGCAACCTGAGAATTTCTATCAGTTGCTAGAGGACTGGACGCAATTGGCTCGCCTGGAGCTGGGAGTGAGGTCTCAGGCTATGCGTGCGACGTTCGATTTCGGAGGCGACCTGGCCGACCTTTACTGGTTCCTCCCGGTGCCTCAGCGACATAACCTGGGGGAATGGGCCGGGGCTTGGCTAAAGATGACGCGATATCGGGTTCCTGCTGTCCTGAACAGGTTGGAGGAGGTGAAGAGGCATCTGCCTCCCTATGTAGGGGTGGCCCTCAAGGATGGGTTGAAGGCGTGGCAGGGAGTGCGACCCGCCTGGCTGGAGGAGGAGTTCGAATTGGATCAGGCTCGCCAACTGGCCACGCGCTTTGGTGAACAGGCGCAGATATGGGCGGACATACTGAAGGGGGAACGTGTCCCTGAGGACTATCTGCGCCGCCAAGACAGGATGTGGATTCAGTTCATGACGGCGCTCAGTTTCGGTGGAGTGCTGTTGGGTATTCTACTCGGCTTTTCCACAGGTGCGGTAGGGGGCATGCAGTTTGTGGCACTGGTGCTGCTACCCTTGGTGCGAGGGCATTTCCGACAGGTGCCCACGTTGGCCGAGTGGCTCGGCCTCCCCTCTCTCAGTGAGTGGCTCACCATTGGCGGCCTGGCGGCGACAGCGATTGGACTTCTGGGCTCGGCTGGCGTATGGCTGTTTCGCCAGCTAGGTTCCATTTACCGCTGGTTGCATCAGCGATGGCTACCCATCTACCTGGAGGGGCGGACGGTGGTGAGGTGGCGAGAGTAGCTGGCGAGCGATAGCGAATGTCCGACAGAGATAGGTTGCGGATGCTGGGCAGCTCCGAGGTCCGCAACGCAGTGTTGCTCAACGAGATAGGCGTGTTTCTTCACGACCTGGGCAAGCTGAGCACGGAGTTCATCACCAGAGGGACCGCTTTTCCCCATCACCTTATCCTGCGCCGCCTGAGCAGAGGAAGAGACCCGTGTCTGGGTGAAGATGCCAGTTCTCTCTCTGCTATACACTGCTCCCTCACCAATCTTGACCTGAGCGCCGAGGAGAAGGCTATCGCCCACCTGCTGTGCAGGGAGATAGCCGACCCCAAATACGAAACCTCCCTCTATGACGATTTCCAGGAGGGGCTGGAGGAAGCGCTAGGCAGTGCCAAGAGGAAACTGGCCCCGTCACATCAAACGGCCTTCAAGCAGGTAGCGCGGGTGGCCAGAGAGGTCTCGGCCAATCTGCGATGGCAGAGGGAGGGGGAAGAGGCGCTCGCCGCCATCCAGCCCTCCTTCATCTCCGTCCAGGGCTTCTATGATGGCTTGGATCAGCTATCTTTCGTGGCTGATTTGGTGGAGATGCAAGGGCATACCTGGCGCCCCGAGGCGTTGCTGCCGCCAGAGGTCAAGCTCTTGCGGGCCTTGCACAAAGAGGAGGAACTTGTTAGCCAGCCTCAGGCTCTAGGTGACGAAGAGCGGTTGGCCGAGGTTCGCCAACTGTTTTGCGAAGTGCTGGCCAACCAGTTCCTGGAAATAAACAACATACGGAAGGACGGGCCGGGAGATTTGGGCTCCTGGTTCTGGAAGAGTCGGCTCTATCCCCAGAGCGAGGCGACGATAGCCCTACTGCGTCGCTTCGATGAGGGGGCAACATTGAGGGGCGAGAAACTGGAGGCTGTGCATTGGCTGGGTGTGCGTTCCATCACTGAATGGGCGTACAGCAAGGTGGTGGTCAGGCAACAAGGTTTCGGTAGTGAACTGAGCCTCTGGGAGCATTCCTATGAACTGGCCAGCCTTCATAAGTCCGCTGTGGCCCAGGCGCTCATTGAGGGGCAATGGTCGGAATCCGAGCAGCTTTTCTGGCGCATGCTGCAGGTGACCGTGGAGAGGCCAGCAGCCGGAACTCTGCGTCAAATCAAGGAGCTTGTCGAAGTGGAGTATCCTTTGGGGAACGAGCTTTGCCGTAACGAGAGGAGCATCCATTTCACCTTCCCAGGCTTGAAGGATGAATTAGCGACTCAACTGGGGGATAGTCTAAGGAAAGAGATTATCCTTGCTGCGAAGGGGACGTTGCATCCCCAGGTTATCCTCAGCCCCACTATGAGGGCCATGGAGTTTCACCATGCAGAGGGACAGGAGTTAATAGAGGGGTATATCATTCTTGATGGATAGAGGGGGGTCTCCTCTCCGACAATGAAAGATCACTCATCAAAGCCGATGTATCGAATCACCTGTGGCGAGCCTTCCCATCCTCAGATTGTCGAAAGGCCGGGCCACTAGACACGGGTCAGGTACTCGCCGGTGCGGGTGTCAACGCGAATAATATCTCCTTCTTCGACGAAGAGCGGTACCTGCACAATTAAGCCGGTCTCCAATGTGGCGCGCTTGGTAGCTCCTGTGGCCGTATCTCCCTTCATGCCCGGTTCGGTCTGGGCGACTTCCAGTTCAACTGTGACCGGCAACTCTATCTCCGCGGGCTGGCCTTCGTGCATCGAGAGGGAGAGAATCAGCCCTTCCTTCAGATAGTCTACCCTATCTTCCAGAACATCGGTCGATAGGGCGGGCTGCTCGTATGTCTCTGTATCCATGAAATAATACAGATCACCGTCACGGTATAGGAACTGCACTTGTCGCAATTCAAGGCGTACATCCTGTAACTTCTCACTTGCAGAGAAGGTGCGGTCAATGTTACGTCCTGTGCGCAGATTGCGCAACTTTGTACGCACATTGGCACTGCCTCGCCCTATGTATGAGTGCTGATACTCGAGAACGCGATAGAGTTCCCCGTCTAGTTCGAAGGTTACGCCTTTCCTCAGATCCGTAGCTGAAATCATCTCTGCTATCCTTTCGTCAAGGTCAATCGTTCTGGGACTGTGGGGCAAGATACCTTGAGATAGTGAAGTAGAAGGTGCTCCCTTGCTCCAACTCGCTTTCCACCCATATCCGCCCGTGATGCAGTTCGACCAATCCCTTCGCTATGGATAGGCCCAACCCCAAGCCCCGATGCTGCCGCCTCAGGGAATCCTCTACTTGATAGAAGCGGTCGAAGATCCGCTCATACTCCTCGCTGGGGATGCCAATACCTGTATCCTTGACCGCTACCTGCAGTTCGTCTTCCCTCATCAACGCCTCAACCTTTATGTCCCCCCCCTGAGGGGTGAACTTAATCGCATTGGAGACTAGGTTAGAAAGGACGAGATGCAGTTTGTCCTTGTCGGCCCAGATCAGCGGCAGATCGTGGGGAATCTCAACGACTAGCTCTTGTCCCTTCTCCTCGGCGAGGAAGCGGACATCTTCAACTACAAGCTCCATCACATCTGAGAGGTGCAGTTTCTGCAACTGAAGCTCCATCTCCCCAGCCTCTAGGTAGCGAAGGTTCACCATATCGCTCACCAGTTTCTTCAGGCGCATGGCATTGTGAACTATGACCCGGATGTATTTCCGAGTAGTGGCATCGGCTGTTTCCTCCAGAAGGGCAGCATATCCCAGCAATACCGCCAGGGGCGTACGCAGTTCATGAGCCGCGATATTGATGAACTCGCTCTTCAACTCGTCCAGCTTCTTCAAGTCTCTATACGTTTCCTCGATCTCTTCAAAGAGATAGGCGTTCTTAATCGCGATACCCGCCTGTCCTGCCAGGACGGAGATCAACTCGACATCGCTCTCAGTGAACGGAGGGGCATCGCCCAGTTTGCTGAGGTTGAGTACGCCGATGATCTCATCCCTCACCACCAGAGGGACACAAATGGCGGAGGATATCTGATCGTTCTTCATCAACTTCTGCAGTTCTTCGGCTGGCGGTACTCGACTATCAAGCACCAGGTGTTCCCTCTGTTGGGCCACTCGACCGGCTATTCCCTCTCCTAGCTTGACAGTCGTGTCCTCGACCACCTGCTGCGGTAGGCCAATGGCGGCCTGGATGGTTAAGGTCTCGCTGTCCTCGCTCAACAACATCAGGGAGGCCCGGTTAGCGCCTGTCTCCTGGCAACTGGCCTGAACTATCTCATTGAGGAGCTCCTGTAGGTTGGTCACGGTCATAAAGACTTTGCTCACTTCGTAAAGGGGTATCAAGGCCCTTAGCCGAACATTTTCTCGCTGCAAGCGCTCCTTTTCCAGGACTGAGGCGATTACCTGGCTCAACTGGTCGGGTGAGAAAGGCTTAAGGATGAAGTCTTCCATTCCGAGACGCAGCGCCTTAATGGCTGTCTCCATGGTGCCATAGCCGGTCATGATCACCCCAACGACACTCGGGTCTATCTGCTTTATTGCCTTCACGGTCTCCAGCCCATCCAGGCCAG
>JBFFDV010000083.1:0-9895 GCA_041559215.1 Anaerolineae bacterium
CATCGCTCCCCCTTCGCCGGAGACGCAAGCGGAGATCGCCCGCCTGGGCTTGGTGGACAGGCTTGGTCAGCGGTCTATGGAAGTAGCGGTGCGGGAGCTGGAAAAATACGCCCAGGTGAAGATCGCGGCCATCGTGCCTATCGAGTTGGGAGCCAGCGCCACCCCTGTTCCCCTCGTCACCGGGGCGCGGCTGGGTATCCCCGTGATGGACGGAGACCACGCCGGGCGAGCCGTCCCCGAGGAGATGCAGGGGACCCCCTATCTCTATGACAAACCAGGGTGGCCCTTCACCAGCGTGGACCACTGGGGTAACGTCTGCATCGTGAAGGAGGCCTGCAGCGTCCACATGATGGAGCGGATCGGCAAGATGCTCAGCGTAGCCGCCTACGGGGAATGCGACATAGCCGCTTATCTACTCCCAGGACGGGAGATGAAGGAGATCGTGGTGCGGGACACCCTCAGCAAGAGCCTGGAGCTGGGGCGGACCATCCGCCAGGCTAGGGAGCGGGGGGAAGACCCGGTCCTGGCTAGCATAGAGTTCACTGGCGGCTGGCTGCTCTTCGAGGGGGAGGTCGTCAAGAAAGAGTGGGAGGACCGGGAAGGCTACATGTTCGGCACCACCTACATCGAGGGGAAGGGAGAGTTCAGGGGCCATATCTTCAAGGTCTGGTTCAAGAACGAGAACCACGTCTCCTGGCTGGATGACGAGCCCTTCGTGACCAGCCCTGATTTGGTGGTCATAGTGGATCGCAGGAGCGGGGAAGGGATAACGAACACGCTCCTCGATGCTGGCCGAGAGGTGGCGGTCATCGGCGTGAAGGGGCTGGAGGCCTTCCGCTCCGAGAAGGGGCTGGGCGGTGCCGGACCTCGCTATTTCGGCTTTGACATCGACTACGTCCCCATAGAGGACAGGATGAAGGGGCGTTAGGGTTGGCGAGAAAAAGGACCGCACGGCTTGACCCTGCCCCGACCTGCGCGTGAGAACGGGGTATTTGTGCAGTGAGGAGCCAGTCTGTCAGGCCTATGCCGAGATCGCTGATTTGGAATCAAGGAGGTTGTGACTATGGAGCTTCTGGATGCACTGCGCACGCGCAGAAGCGTGCGCCAGTGGACCGCTGAGCCCATTGAAGATGAGCAGTTAAGAGAGCTGGTAGAGGCTGCGGCCAGGGCTCCCAGCGGTGGCAATAGCCAGCCCTGGACATTCATTATCATCCGGGAGCAGGGAAGGCTAAGTCGCGTGCGAGCCGCTGCCCCGGGCATAAGTGGCGTACCCGCCGCTGTGGTCGTGATCTGCCTGGACAGATTGAAGACGGATTGGGACTTGGACATGGGACTCGACGAAATGGATCTTCTGAGCCTGGGAGCCGCGCTGGAGAACCTCCTGCTGGCCGCTCATGATCAGGGACTTGGTGCATGTGCAATCGGCTCCTTTCATATTCCGTCGGTCCGCTCTATCGTTTCTCTGCCCCAGCACCTGGAGCCCAAGCTCCTTGTCGCCTTGGGCCATCCTGTAAGCCAGCCCGATCCCCCGGGTCTGCGCACATTCAATGAGATTTGCTTCTTTGAGCAGGTTGGGACAAGTGGTGAGCACTGACGATTTGACAAACGATCTACTGCTGTTGGTTGGGTTTCTGCTGACCAGTGCTCACGGGCTGGTGAACGAACCAAAAAGCTATGGCCCTACTCGGCTTCTGGACGCTGCGGGTCGCGTGCTGGCCATGATGGATGAGCGAGGCATGCTCGAAGGCTCACTCCGGGAGATCAGAGCTGAGATCGATAGTGAGCTGTCCGCTTCTATGGACCAAGAGCGCCTGCTCGCCAAGCTCGACGAGCTAGCTCTGCGATGGACTGAATTGATCGCGGATAGATTCTAGAAGAGATGTGCCTGCGGGTGACTGTCCGTCTTCCGAGCGAAGGCGGCATCTCACTTTCCTCAAGTGGCAGATTCTTGATGTGTCACACGGCCTTTGCCCGCGCCGAGGCCTCCGCTCGTTCAAAGCCACCTCGCGGATGCTATCGTCCTCAACGTAGGTGATGTGGCGCTCCCCCGGGTGCAGATAAGCCCGGCAAGCCCTGCCAGCTTCAAGTTATTTGATCTCTGAAAGTGAGTAGTCTGCTTGGGCCTTGTAGGCACTCCCCCCAAACTTGACAACAAATAACCCTAAGATTACTTGTGTTGATGAAATTCGATGACACAAGACGAGCTTTTTGGGGTACAATAAGGATAGTGTGCATTATTACTTCAGAATTCGCTCACATTTCAAGTAAAACTTGACAGATGGCAGATTCTGTGTTATCCTTCTATTGAGGTAAGGCGATTGAACGAGCCACCGAATGCAAATCGCAGCACTGACCAGGAGTCCATCAACAACACCCTTGGGGTTAGGTTGCGCGCTCGGCGGAAATCACTTGGGCTGAGCCTCAGGTCCCTAGCAGCCAGGACTGGCGTTTCAGCAAGCTTCCTGAGCCAAGTAGAGAGGGGGATTGTCAGCCCGTCAATTCAAAGCCTGATCGCCGTATCGCGTGCGCTTGAGGTCCCCATCTACCACTTCCTCTTGGAGAGCCCAGACCCTGTGGTAAGGCACGACCGACGCCGCAGGCTAATCATGCCGAACACATCTGTCGATTATGAGCTCCTCTGTCCCGACGTGCACCGAAGTATGGAGGTCTCCTTGGGGCGCCTGGAGCCCAATGCCGCGTCCAGCGAGGAGCCACTGGCCCACCCTACAGAGGAGTTCATGCTCGTTCTGGAAGGTGTCATGGAAATAGAGATAGGGCCTCGCCGGTATGTCCTTGAACCCGGCGACGCCATCTACTACCACGGAATAGCCCCGCATCGTTTCTTCTCTGTTGGGGACCAAGATCTCATCTTCATATCGGCCGTAAGCCCTCCCGTCGTAGGGTGGAGGCCCAATGCGAGCCAGACGTCATGATAACGGAGCGGATCAAACTCGCGCGGAGACCCGGAGGCCCGGAAGGAGGCTGCGTTGGTCTTCCGTCCTGTAAGTGCCGCCCTCCGAAGCCGGTGGATGAATCTGAGCAAAGCAAGTTCCACGATTAACACAATCAGGGAGGCATTAGCGTGCGCCCGCTGAAGTCTCCAGGCAAGGGCCTACTCATATTCTGCACATATTGCGACCCCAATAATCCCAATGAATAAGGAGGGTTACGATGCGAGAAGAATCAACAAAGACGGTAGTAAGCTCCTGGAATGAATGGGATCCGCTGAAGCATATTATTCTCGGCCGCGCCGACGGCACCATGATCCAGGCCCCTGAGATCGCCGTTCAACGCGACTGGCCGGAGGACGGGTTCCCCTTGGGGACTTACGGGCCTTACCCCAAGGAAATGCAAGATAAGGCCAATGAACAGCTGGACAATTTCGCCAAGATCCTTGAGAGCCGCGGCATTCGCGTCGATCGGCCAACTCCGCTCGATTTCAGCCAAGCCGTTCAAACTCCCGACTGGAAGCAGGAATCGATGTTTGGCTGCGCGCCCGCTCGGGACTTCCTGCTCACAGTCGGCAGTGAAATTCTGGAAGCCACTATGTCCTACCGCAGCCGCTGGTATGAGTATCTTTGCTACCGGCCATTGTTCGAACAGTACTTCCAAGAAGATCCAAACTTTCGGTTCGAGGCGGCGCCCAAACCGCGTTTGACAGAACGCTCCTACAAGAAAGACTGGTGGAAGGAATGGAACTCATTAAGCGAAGAAGAGCAGTATGAGCGCGCGGAAAAGGGCGACTGGATATTAACTGAAGTGGAACCGTTGTTTGATGCCGCCGATGTTGTCCGCTGCGGAAAGGATCTTTTTGTCCAGAAGTCAATGGTCACCAACGATGCTGGTGTTGACTGGTTGCGACGCCACTTTCATGACCATCGAATCCACAAGGTGGGGCGTAGGGAACTCCTGCCGTGGCACATGGACACGACCGTCGTCCCTCTTCGCCCCGGTCTTGCGCTTGTCAATCCGACGCGACCCCCTCTGGGAGAGGTGGAATGGGAACTGTTCAAGAAGAATGACTGGGAACTTGTGGAACCCCCGAAAGCGCTTCTCCAGAAGAAAGCGCCGTTCGACTTCTGCAGTTGGTGGCTAAGCATGAACACTCTTGTACTCGATCCGAAGACCGTCTGCGTTGAAGCCAGTGAGATCCCTACTATGGAACTGCTCAATAAGTATGGCTTTGAAGTCGTTCCAGTTCCCTTCTATGACGTGTCACCATTTGGGGGCGGACTTCACTGCTGTACGGCAGATGTTTATCGGGAAGGGACGTGTGAGGATTACTTCCCCAATCAGATTGAGGGGTTCTAATCAGACAGGCTCAGTTTTCGATCACCGATATGTCTGTAGCTTCACCGACGAGCTTGAAAGGGATAGAGAGTACTTCGGAGAGCCTCTGCTCAAAGTTGGTAAGAGGTTCAGAAAGGAGGTCAAACAACGTTAGTAGAACACATGACCTGGGAAGAGTATCGGGATCAGGTAACCCGAAGGATTATCATCCTTCCGGTGGGCTCATTGGAGCAACATGGGCCCCATCTACCCTTGAATGTTGATGTCGTGATCCCAACGAGCTTGGCGAAGATAGTGTGCGAGGAATTAGAGGCCATGGTGTTGCCCCCGATTGTGTATGGGTACAAGTCACAAGGCGGCGGGCAGTTGTTCCCCGGTACGACTAGCCTGGATGGGACCACGTTGATCAACTTGACCCTCGACATACTCCGGGAGACGTATCGTCATGGCGGGAGGAGATTCCTTGTGCTTAACGGCCACTACGAGAACGTCGCATTCGTGACAGAGGCCGTATACGTTTTCCTCCGCGAGGCTGATGGCGCACGTGTCGTGATCCTGTCGTGGTGGGATCAGGTTTCAGATGCGATGCTTGATGAACTTTTCGCCGAGGCTGGTTTCCCAGGTTGGGAGATGGAGCACGCGGCCCTCACAGAAACCGCCCTTATGCAGTACTTTGCTCCTGAGCTGGTTCGAGAGGACAGGATCATCGACGACCGGAGCGAGCGAATGCCCAGGTACTCCGTCTTTCCACCGCCAGATGACACCATTCCCAAATCTGGTGTACTCTACAAGGCAACCTATGCTTCGCGCGAGAAAGGGGAGAAGCTGGCAAAGCATCTGGTGGATACAATCGTTGAGATTGCTCAAGAAGAGCTCGGATCAGGCAGCTAACAGGACCAGTCCCTTGGGATTGCCTTGGGACCCTTAGAGATTACGGGGGGACAGATGGCTTTCAACCTAAGGAACAGACATTTCCTGAGATTGTTGGATTTCACTCCCAACGAGATCGAGTTCACACCATCAAAGCTCTCATGGTAGCAACCCTAGGAGATTGATGGATCTTATCCTGGACAATCGGAGGAAGTCGTGTCGAAGAGAAATGTGATCATCATCGGGGCAGCCGGAAGAGATTTCCACAACTTCAACACCTACTACCGCGACAATGAGATCTATAACGTTGTCGCCTTTACCGCAGCCCAAATCCCGGATATTGTGGGACGGAGATACCCGCCCGAATTGGCCGGCAAGCTGTATCCGGAAGGCATTCCTATTTATGCGGAGGAGGACCTTCCCAAGTTGATTAAGGATCTGGATGTCGCCGATTGTGCCTTTTCCTACAGTGATGTCCCCTATCAGCATGTCATGTCCGTTGGCGCCATTGTGCAGGCTGCTGGCGCCAGTTATGTACTGCTGGGTCCCAAAGATACCATGCTCAAGAGTTCCAAACCGCTCATTTCAGTGGGTGCAGTTCGAACCGGTTGTGGCAAGAGCCAAACATCGCGGAGAATCGTTGAGATTCTGATGGAGAGGGGGCTAAAGGTCGTCGCCATCCGTCATCCCATGCCCTATGGAGACCTTGCCGCCCAGAAGGTCCAGCGATTTGCCAGACTGTCCGATCTCGAAAGGCACAAGTGCACCATCGAAGAGATAGAGGAATATGAACCCCACATCGTGCGCGGCAACGTCATTTACGCCGGCGTGGACTATGAGGCCATCCTTAGAGAGGCTGAGAACGATCCGAACGGCTGCGATGTAATTGTCTGGGATGGTGGTAACAACGACTTTCCATTCTACAACTCCGACCTGCACGTGACAGTGGTCGATCCTCATCGTGCGGGTCATGAATTACGCTACTATCCGGGCGAGACCACTTTGAGGATCGCCGATGTGGTGGTCATCAACAAGATCGACACCGCGGATTATGCGGGCATTGAGGCTGTGCGGAAGAACATTGCAGCCGTGAACCCCGATGCTGTCGTCGTCGATGCTGCCTCAACCGTTGATATCGATGATCCATCCGTGGTCAAGGGCAAAATGGTGCTGGCGGTCGAGGATGGTCCGACCCTCACCCATGGGGGGATGAAGATCGGTGCGGGGGTTGTTGCGGCCCAGAAGTTTGGCGCGGCCGGGTTCGTTGACCCCCGGCCTTATACGGTGGGCAAACTGTCCGAAACTTTCGAGCTTTATCCCGAGATTGGAGCCGTCTTGCCGGCCATGGGGTATGGCGAACAGCAACTAAGAGATCTCGAGACCACGATTAACAACACGGAATGTGATGCGGTAGTCATCGGCACGCCAATCGACCTAAACCGCATTATCAAGATCGACAAGCCCTCAACACGCGTTTACTATAACCTGCAGGAAATCGGACGGCCTAACCTGACCGAAGTGCTGGAGAATTTCATCGAGCAGCACAATCTTGCGTAAAGGGAGTCTGTATCTGCTTACCGGGGTCTCATCCTATGGCTCGGTGAGGTATCGGAGCGCTATCGCTCACCGACAAACGGCAGCCACTATTTCGGAATCGCACTGCGCATGCTAGACATTCTGATCCAGAATGGTGTCGTGGTAGACGGCACAGGTAGAGAGGCTTTCAGAGCAGACGTGGGGATCACGGCGGGCCGCATCGCCGTGATAGCCGAGGGCGTGGAGCAACAGGCGAAGCGCACGATCGAGGCGGAGGGGTTGCACCTGGCCCCGGGGTTCATTGATCCTCACACCCACTCAGATCTTACCCTGCTGGTTAACCGCCGGGCCGAGAGCAAGATCCGGCAGGGGGTGACCACGGAGGTCATCGGGAACTGCGGCGGCTCGCCGGCCCCGCTGTTGGGTGCTGCTGTGGAGGAGGTGCGGGATGAGGCCAAGAGCCTTGGCCTGGACGTCACGTGGGCGACTATGACCGAGTATTTGGAACATCTGCGCCAGCCAGGGACCGCCGTGAACGTGGTGCCCCTGGTCGGTCACGACATGGCGCGGGGTGCGGTACTGGGCTTTGACGATGTGCAGCCTACACCGGAGCAGCAGGCCGAGATGGAGCGGTTGGTGGCGGAGGCCATGGAGCAAGGAGCTCGGGGGCTCTCGACTGGGTTGTTCTACCCACCAGGTTTCTACGCCCGGACCGAGGAGGTGATCGGGCTGGCGCGGGTGGCAGCGCGCTATGGCGGCATCTATGCCACCCACGTCCGCAGCGAGACCGACCGCCTGTTCGAAGCGGTGGCTGAGGCCATCGAGATCGGAAAACAGGCTGAGATTCAGGTGCAGATCTCCCACATCAAGCTGGAGGGGTACCGAAACTGGGAGGGCGTTGACCGGCTGCTGGCCATGCTCGAGGATGCCGGTTCGCAGGGAGTGAGAGTGGGCTGTGATCAGTACCCCTACGTCGCCGGTGTGAGCTGGCTGGCGTATGTGCTTCCCTACTGGGCTCAGGCGGGCGGGACCAAGGCCGTCGCAGAACGGTTAGGCGACCCCGAGGTGCGAGCCCAGCTCAGGAGGGACTGGGAGGAGAACCGCCCCGAGTGGGAGAACCGCGGCGGTATGCGCGACTGGACCGACATCCTGGTCAGCGATTGTGACCCCCGGCCAGATGTGCTGGGCAAGAACATCGCCGAGATCGCCGCGGACGAGGGAAAAGACCCACTGGAGGCTGTCTTCGACCTCATTGTGGTCAGCGAGGGGCAGGTGGAATGCGTGTGTTTCGGTCAATTGGAGGACAATGTGCGCACCCTAATGCGCCATCCTCTGGTGGTGGTGGGCAGCGACGGAGATGCCCTGGCTCCCTACGGTGTGTTGGCACGGAGCAAACCTCACCCGCGCTACTATGGCACGTTCCCGCGTGTGTTGGGGCGCTACGTGCGTGAGGAGAGGGTCTTGTCCCTGGAGGAAGCAGTGAAGAAGATGACCTCCGTCACCGCAGAGCGCTTCGGCCTGACCGACCGGGGGGTGATCCGCGAAGGTGCGTGGGCCGATTTGGTCTTGTTCGACGCCCAGACCGTCGCCGACACGGCGACCTACGATGACCCGCATCAGTACCCTGAGGGTATCGCATATGTGGTTGTCAACGGCGTGGTGGTCGTTGACCAGGGCCAACACACCGGCGCACTGCCCGGACAGGTGCTGTGATCGTGTGATACTACTACGTTGCCAGCTCTTGGAGCAGTCGTTCCCCCGTGGAGGAGCGGCCCGGGCAGCGACTGGCTGAACCACTGGAGAGTGAGACGAAGAGCGGCGGAAGGCGGTGTCTTGAGAGGAACCTATGTTTACTGCCGACGTGACAATGATCGATGCCTATTTGGCCAGACGGAGGATCACATCCATTGCCAAGAGGACACCGCTAATCCATTCGCCCCTGCTGACGGAGCGCGTCGGCGGTTCAGTCTACCTGAAGCTTGAGAGTTTGCAGGAGACGGGCTCGTTCAAGATTCGGGGGGCCGCCAACAAGATGCTCAGCCTCACGGCGGAAGAGAAGGCACAAGGGGTCGTCACGGGCTCCAGCGGCAATCACGGCCGGGCGGTATCGTACGTGGCGAGCCGATTGGGCATCAAAGCCGTGATCTGCCTCTCAGCGCGGGTTCCGCGCAACAAGGTAGATGCTATCAGCCGCCTTGGTGCTGAGATAGTAGTGCACGGCAACAGTTACGACGAATCCGTTAGTCACGCCTTGCAGGTCGCGGAGGAACGAGGCTTGACCATGATTGACTCTTTCGACGATCCCTTCGTCATCGCTGGGCAGGGTACCATCGGCCTCGAGCTGCTGGAGGACTTCGCTGATCTCGACACGGCCGTCGTGCCCCTCGCAGGTGGTGGATTGACGGGTGGAATTGCGCTGGCGTTGAAATCAGCGAACCCCGCGATTCGAGTGATCGGTGTTTCAATGGAGCGCGCGCCTGTGATGTATTACAGTTTGCAGGCGGGCGCACCGATAGAGATGAAGGAAGAGGAGACCATCGCCGACGCCCTGCAGGGTGGTCTCGGTGAGGACAATCAATACACCTTCCGCATGGTCCGGGAATACGTTGACGACGTGGTTCTGGTGTCAGAGGAAGCGATTGCCGAGGCCATGGTCTTTGCGCTGGAGAAGCATCATCTCGTTGTGGAAGGGGCTGGGGCTGTGGGTATCGCAGCCCTTCTGCACGGGAAGGTGAGAGGGGTCGGGCGAAAGGTCGCCGTGGTCGTTAGTGGGAGCAATGTGGAAATCCCTTTGCTCTTGAAGATCGCTCAAGACCACAGTGGCAGGAATGACAACGCGCGGTAAGAAGCCTTGAAGGAGTTCACGTCGTGACGGACTTTGAGGAAGCGTTAAAGCGGTTGGACCGGTTCATCGAACAGAAGATGAAAGTCGCCAATGTGCCGGGCATGGCCGTAGCGGTGACCGATCGTGAGAAACTGCTCCGTGTATCAACTTATGGCTTTGCCGACGCGGCCGCCCAGATCCCCGTCACACCGGAGATGCTCTTTGAAATTGGTTCCATCAGCAAGTCCTTTACCAGCATCG
This sequence comes from Anaerolineae bacterium, assembly GCA_041559215.1. Classification (GTDB taxonomy): domain Bacteria; phylum Chloroflexota; class Anaerolineae; order UBA7937; family B3-Chlor; genus JBFFDV01. Next base: position 9,782 of record JBFFDV010000083.1, read on the forward strand.
CCTTGCTGCAACTGCGGGAAGAGGGGCGACTGGACCTGCACGAACCGGTCACGCGCTACCTGCCCTGGTTCGAGGTACGATCGGAGCACGAGCCAATCACGCTGCACCACCTGC
>JBFFDV010000084.1:0-9815 GCA_041559215.1 Anaerolineae bacterium
AGCGGCGCTGGGGATGCCCCTGTCCAGGACTGTCGGGAGTAGTTCCAGCACCTTCACCACTCCCTCAGCTAGCTTTAGTGGCACTTTGACCGCTTCCTCGAGTGCTTGCTGGATCGCTTCTGATCGCATCTCCTTCTCAGTTGCCGAGACTTTGGGCAGTCGATAGGCCTCCAACACCTTTTGGTAGGCACTGGCATCTTCCTCCACCAGGACCGTCAGCTCTTGTCTCAAAACCTCAGCCCTGCCTAGCATCGCCCTCAGTTCCTCTGTCTCGCTCGCCTCACTTTCCCGACTGAGGGTTAAGTTGCAGACCATGCTCGTCAGGGCCGCTGCCAACGCCCCTGCAAGCGCTGCTACACTGCCGCCGCCCGGGGTCGGCGTTGGCGCCGCCACCTCCTCCAGGAAAGATTCAGGGGCGGCTTCGATCTCCTCCAGATGATTCTCCAAGACCATCTGCGGGGTGAAGTTCTCTACTTGCAGATAGAACTCCGAAGCGTCCAGCAGGGCCTGCAGTGGTATCAGGCCCACAATCTCGCTGCTCACGACGCTGACTCCATAACGAAATGCCTCTCTCCTGATCAACTCGAAGACACGATGCACGGGCGAACTGCGATAGTTCGTCACGTTCATCGAAACCTGCACCAGGCCTCGCTCCTCGATTGACAACCCTAGCGCTTTCACATAGCGCAAGCCGCCACTGGAATGGCGCACGCCGCGAGCGATAGCCTGCGCGATTTCCAGGTCATCGGTGTTCAAGTAGACGTTATAGGCGATGAGGGGCTCCCTGGCTCCGATGACCGACGCGCCTGCCTTGCCCAGACGCCGTGGCCCAAAATCTGGCTCCTTGTCGGGATCCGTTGCTATATCCTCCCTAAGAGCTTCATATTCTCCTCGCCGCAAATGAGCTAGGTTGATCCTTTCAGCTCTGGTGGCCGCCTTCTCATATAAATAGACCGGGATATTCAGTTCCCGGCCCACTCTTTTACCTAGCCCTCGCGCCATCTCCACGCACTCTTCCATAGCCACATCTCGCACAGGCACGAAGGGGACCACATCAGCGGCCCCGATGCGGGGATGCTGTCCCGTGTGCTTGTCCATGTCTATCAACTCTGCTGCCTTTTTAACACCTCGAAAAGCAGCTTCCTCCACCGCCTGAGGTCTCCCTATGAAAGTCACTACCGAGCGATTGTGATCGGCATCCATCTCTACATCCAGGACCTTAACCCCCTTTACAGAGTGAATCGCTTCCACAATCTGATCCACTATCTCCTTACGCCTTCCTTCGCTGAAGTTGGGCACACACTCCACAATCTTTACCATTTCCCTGATTCCTTACACAGTCGACATGATATCACAGGTGATTGCGGCGAGCAACAAGCTGAAACAGAGGGTGGAGGAAGGGTGCTCTCAGACCTGAAAGAGGAGCGGTTCGAAGCGCTAGCCAGTGGCCGACATTCTCTCTGGCATCCTCATCACCACAGAGTAGATGTTGGGCACCATCGTGATCGCTGTCTCGCCGTTCTCAGTCAGCCACTTGACGTTGCTGTACTGAGGCGCACGGTAGTTCACTACCCGTCCCGACCGCACCGCCTCAACAATTTCCACAACCGCATCCTCAACCGCCTTGTCGGCCTGGAAGCCAAGCACGCGCTGGATCTTTTCGAAGGAAACCCGATAGTTGCGCTGATCATCAACATCACCCTGGACCGACACCAGCGTATCCGGCACGAGCCTCTTGATGATATCACCAACCTCGATCAGGCGATAGTTGCCAGTCTCGGATCCAACATTGAAAACCTGCCCGCTGACCATCTCCAAGGGACTCTCCAGGCAACCAATGATGGCCATTGAGACATCCTCTATATGCACGAAGGGCCGCCACTGATCGCCTCCGAAGATGGTGATTTTCTTGTCGAAGATCGCTTGGGCTGCCAGAAGGTTCACAACAAGATCGAAGCGGGGCCGATACGACATGCCGCACACGGTTGCGAAACGTAGCAAGATAGGTGAGAAGCTGTCCGACATAATGGAGAGTAATAGTTTCTCCGACTCGATCTTCGTCCTGGCGTAAAGCGAGACAGGGGCCAGCTCGGAGCGTTCGTCTACAACCTCATCGCTCGCCCCATAAACGCTACAACTAGAGGCGAAGACGAACCTGCGGATACCGTACCCTTTCCCTGCCTCAGCGATCATGCGCGTGGCAGCCAGGTTAACCTCGAAGGTGAACTCCTCATCCAGTGCGCATGCCGGATCGCCGACGACAGCGCCCAAGTGAATGATGGAACCCACCCCTTGCACCGCCCTGACCACAGCCTCCACGTTCCGGAAATCCCCCTGGATGAGCTCAAAGTCTTGCCTCCCATATAACTCTGCAAGGGACTCATCGCCGTAGAGGAGCCTGTCCAAGACCCGCACCTTGTAGCCCCGCTCAAGGAGCCTACGAACAAGGACTGAGCCAATGTAGCCTGCGCCCCCGATAACCAGGACGTTGCGCGGGTCTCGAACCTCCACGCGACCCACCGTCTCTAGATCTAGTAGAACCTCCCTCTCGATCAATATGTAGGCCAGCCGCACTCCGCCAACGGTCACCAACGTGAGCACCCAGCCCACGGGCAGCACACTTCGCGGCAGCCCTATGCTGGTGCCTGCCAGGAAAACCAAGGACCCGAATGCTAGATAGGTGAGCGTGACCGCCTGCAAGATGACAAGGGCCTTGTAGCGACTGATATAAATCCGGCCACGGGTGTAGAATCCGCTAACATAGAAAATGGCAAGGGCCAACAAAGTTAACAGCCAGACTGAACTCACGTAGATGCGAAGGAAGCTCCGCGTCAGATGCTGATCAACAAAGAGGGCACCGTGCTGGCTCCACGACGCTACCAGGTACCGCAGAAAAAGCGCCAATGCGAGAGAGATACTCACTAGCACCGCATCAACGACCATGCGTTTGAGCATTTGACGGGTAATTCGTCCAAACCCTCGTCTCGCCCAGTAGGTTCTCACCATCGATACCAGATTCTCAGCCTTCACACGCCCTCCCCTTCTCATGAAGTTATTATATGCTAGCAAGGCAGGAGAACGCCACTGCTCAGCACATTCACAGTACGCGGCGGTCCTTGAACAAGAGCGTTATCGCTGTTTGCCATAGTATTTTGATATACAAAGCCAGGGAACGATTCTGGACATAGGACAGGTCCAGTTTCACTTTCTCTGGCATTATCCGCCTCAGATAATCCTCATCCGCGCTGTCGCCCTTCAGCATGGAGGCCTCATCCCGATACTGCAACTGGGTCGGGCCTGTGATTCCCGGTTTCACTCGCAAGACTTCACGCTGCTGGGCGTTATAATGAGCTACATACGATGGGTCTTCCGGTCTGGGGCCCACCAGACTCATCTCACCCTTGAGGACGTTGATCAACTGGGGCAGTTCATCAAGTTTCGTACGGCGCAGGAACCTACCTACTTTAGTGATACGGGGATCGTCTCTATAGGTGACAGCCGGCCCGATGCGATCAGCTTTAAGCACCATGGTGCGGAATTTATACATGAGAAACGGCCGACCGTCTTTCCCCACCCGTTCACCCCTGTACAAAACGGGACCTCTCGAATCCGATTTTATCCAGATGCTCAGCAGCAAAATGAGGGGGCTGAGTAGTACCAGCCCCAGCCCTGAGATGACCACGTCCAAGACTCTTTGGCCCATAGTCTCACTTGCGACTTTCCGTGACCACCTGTCTGACCGCTTCGATCACATCCTCCAAATCTTCCACAGACATCTTCGGATATAAGGGAAGGGTCACGATACCTTCGTAAAGGGATTCAGCCACCGGAAAATCACCCTTCTTGAAACCATACCGCTCCCGATAGTAAGGGTGCAGATGCAGAGGAATGAAGTGTACGGAAGTACCTATGTTCTCCTTCCTCAAGGCTTCCATGAATTGGCCCCTATCTATCCTCAAACGCTCCAAGTCCAGACGGATGATGTAGAGATGCCACGCGTGACGCACGTAATCCTTCACCACCGGGGTCATTATCTCAGGCAAGTCTTGGAAGGCATCGGTGTACATATCAGCGTATCGCTGCCTCACTTCCAGGAACTCTTCCTGCCTTGCCAGCTGATGGATACCCAGGGAAGCCTGGATGTCGGTCATGTTATACTTATAGCCTGGGAATAGCACCTCATAATACCACGAGCCCTGGGCTGAATACCGTTTCCAGGCATCTGTGCTGATCCCGTGCAGTCTCAGAATGCGCATCTTCTCGGCCAATTCCCCATCTTCGGTAGTGATCATTCCTCCCTCGCCGGTGGTCAGGTTCTTTGTCGCGTAGAAGCTGAAGACCGTCACATCACTTATCGTCCCGATCATCCTATCCTTGTACTTGGCCCCCGTAGCGTGAGCAGCGTCTTCGATAACCAGAAGCTCATGTTCCTCAGCAATGGATCTGATCTCATCCATCTCACACGGTTGACCAGCTAGGTGTACGGGAATGATAGCTTTGGTGCGCGGAGTGATCTTCTTCCTTACCTCCCCAGGGTCTACATTAAAGGTGTCAACCCGGACATCAGCCAGAACGGGCAGGGCTCCCTGATGGACGACGACATTGGCCGTGGAACAGAAGGTAAAGGGCGTGGTGATAACCTCATCCCCCGAGCCGATCCCACCGGCAACCAAAGCCAGATGCAACCCCGCGGTGCAGGAACTGACGGCGATAGCGTGACTACTACCCACATATTCAGCGAATAGCTCCTCGAACCTCCTCGTTTTGGGGCCCATGGTGATCCAACCCGACTGGAGGGTATCCATCACTTCCTTCCATTCCTCTTCGCCCAGATAGGGGCTCAAAGGAGGCAGAAACTCCTCCCTGACCGGGCTTCTTTTACTTGTTTGCTGATCAGTCATGACCTTCTGATACGTGATAGAGAAAGAGCCGTGATAGGTCTTGGAAGACCTGCTCACCTCATCCCAATTCATGCTTTCGTAGAACCGCCTGGCCCTCACATTGTCATCTCTAACTGACAGGGTGATCCTCTCACATCCTCTGTTCCAGGCCTCCTTCACAAAGAGTTCGGTTAAGGCGGCACCAAGCCCTGAACGTCTGGCAGAGGGCTTGACCCCTATGGAGACCAGACTGGCTGTGGGCTGTTCTTCGGTGGAGATGGCATCTGTCCCCTCGGCGCCGCTGGGGCGGCGCGTCAAGACGGTAGCTGGGGCCTGCCATACAATGTCCTTTCTCTCGCCTATGAGCCGGAGCGTGGACACAGGCTTTGAGATGAAGCGTTTGACCAAAGCCACCGCCATACGCCACCAAGTCCTTTTAAACAGCGACCTCCGATAGTCATGGCCGTTTGTTGCGCCAGCCACAAAACCGACCACACTTCTATCGTCAGCCACGGCTACATGGGCGATAGCCTCCGGGCTTAGCAAATACCAGCTATACATGGCTCGCAGGAACGCCGGCCCCAACTGGGTGAGGTAGTACCCTAGAAAACACTCTTCGTGAAGGGCCACCACCTGTTGGAGGTGCTCCTGGCTCATCCTCTCGTAACGATAATCATCCAAGCTGGACGTCATCCTTTCTGCCCTCCCTCTTTCCCAGCAGGATGAGGTACACGAGCCCTATCAAGAACCCTGTCCCGTACGCGACATGGAGACAGCCGAAAGCCACCGGCAAAATAGGCAGATAACGCCATCCTTTCTTGGAAGCGATACGGAGCGAGACAATGAAGGACAGCGATAAGTAGCTACCAACGATCATACCAAAGAGAATAGCAGACAGAGTGCTCAAAAGGCCAAGAAGAGCCGTAATCGCGAGACTGGCTACGAACAGAGCAGGAATCAAATGTCTAAATCTGACCAGGCCAGGATGTTTCCGCACCACTCTGACTTTTCCAAACCCGTAACTGAAGTACTGTTTCCACAGAGCTCGCAGGGAGGCCCTGCTATAGTAGAAGGACCTTATCGCCGGCGTGAGGAAGAGCTTTCCGCCATGCCGACGGAGACGGTAATTGAACTCGTCGTCCTCGTTGCCTACTAACTCTTCGTGGAAAAGGCCTACGCGGTCAAACACGTCGCGGCGATAGGCACCGAAGGCAATGGTATCCACGTAATCTTCTCTCCGGGAGTAGCGGAACAGCGCATCACCTACGCCAAAGGGAGAACTCATCGCCAGGGCTATGGCCTTGGCGGTGGGGGTTTCGCCGATGCTCACAATGGGCCCGCCAACACACTCCGCACCTGTCTTCGCCAGGGACTCCACGCAGCGGGAGATATAGTCTGACGCCAGATAGCAATGAGCGCTGATGATGGTCAATATCTCTCCCTGCGCGTTGTTGATACCGATGTTGAAAGCAACTGGGGTCACTTTCCTCTGGTTATCCAAGAGGCGAAGATTAGGCAGATTTGCCTTCATCGCCGACACGATCTCGCGGGAGCAGTCAGTTGACCTGCCGTCTATCACCAGAACCTCTAGTAAATCAGCGGGGTAGTCCTGCTCCGCCAGGGAGGTTAGGCATTTCCCGATGAAGGCTTCCTCGTTACGCATAGCAACGATTACCGAGACGAGAGGGAGCTCTTTCTCTTCGCCCATCCTGAGCTGAATCTCCTACTATCGATTCGCTTCCTAACAGATCCTGGTAAAGGGAGAGAAGTTTCTTCTCCTCGATCCGCCAGTTATATCTTTGCCTCGCTGCGCGCAAGCCATTTGCTCCCATTCGGCTGGCATCCTTAGGATCATGAAGGAGATGCTTCATGGCCATGGCAATCTCTTCCACATCATCGGGCTGCACGAGGAGGCCACAGTCCGCTTCTAGAACAACGTCGCGAATGAAGGGAAAGTCGCTGGCGATGACCGGGATGCCCGCGCTCATATACTCAAACAACTTGTTGGGGGTTCCGAGCAGGTTGTTAGGCGTGGTTTGAAAACAGAGCAGCCCTGCCAAGGCTCCTCTTAGTAACGGCGGTATGTCTGCATAGGGCAGAAGGCCCAGATACTGGAAGCGTGCACTGGATTGAGAGCCACCAAGAAGAATCTTGAATTCTTGATTGTTCACATGGCCGATTCGCCCGGCACAGATCAATTCCACATTCTCGTGACCCAACCTGCGAAGAGCCTGAACACATTCATAGATGCCCCGGTCGTCAGAGATTCGACCTGTATAGACGAAATGCGGTTTCAAGCGCCCCTTGTCTTGGTCCAATCCTGGCCCTTGACCCACGAATTGCTCAACTCTTGAATAGTTCAACACCGTAACCACACGGCTCTTTCCGCTGAACCGCTCGGCCAGGCGTTCATTCACCACCACCACACCATCGACGAACTTCACCATAGTATCCTCGAAGATCCTGAAGACATAGGAGATGGCCTTGCGCAAGGCTTTCGGTATCCACTCCTTAGTCAGTATATCTTCAGGGTAGTTTTCGTGCACATCATAGATGATCGGGGTCTTGGTGAGAACCTTTATTAGACTCCCCACGAGCAGCAACTCTGGATCGTGAAAATGGTACAGGTCTGCTCTCTCTCTCAAGGCGATTCTGAGAATACGGTACCAGTTGAGGGGGCGGAGAGCCCTGGTTCGGGACTGGGGCAAGCCCAATATGCGCACATCGTCTACCATCTTCTCTGCGAAATCAGCGATACCTACGAGCGTGACCCGGTGGCCTGCTGCGGCCAAACTCTTCGCCTCTTTTTGGAAGATGCGAACATCAAAGCATGGATGCAGAGAACTCAACATACAGACTTTCATGACTTGCTTAAGGAACCCAGACGTTTTGCTATCTTCTGGCTCGCCTTCCCATCACCAAAGATCTCTGGCCGCTTCCCTCGGGGCCGGAACCCTTGCACTGCCTGAACGATCTTCTCCCTACTAGCGCCCACAAGCATGTTCCAACCTGTCTCCGTGGTCTCAACCCACTCCGTCTCCTCCCGCAGGGTCACGCAGGGTACGCCAAAGAAGTAAGCCTCCTTCTGCAACCCCCCTGAATCGGTGAGGATCAAGCGGGCATTCCTCTCCAAAGCAAGCATATCCAGATAACTGACTGGCTCCAGCAATTTCACTGTTGAGGATAATTGCAGGCCAGCGCGGACTATAGCCTCGCTGGTTCGAGGATGGGCGGGGAACACGATTATCTCACCAAGCTCGTTAAAGGCTGTCAGGATATCAGAAAGATTCCGTAAGTCATCGGTGTTGCTGGGGCGGTGAACAGTGGCCAGCAGATACAACCGGGGTTGGAGGTTGAGGAAACTAAGGATACGGGACTTACTCTCCACGATGTCAATGCTGTCTAGCACCGCATCGTACATCACGTCGCCAACGTCAAATACGCCTTTCGTGATCCCTTCCCTGGCCAAGTTATGCCTGGCAGTCTCTGTGGGACAAAAAAGCAGGTCGGCCATATGATCTGTTAGTACTCGGTTGATCTCCTCAGGCATGCGCCGGTTGAAGCTACGCAGCCCAGCCTCGACATGGGCCACCGGCAGATGAAGCTTGGCGGCCACCAAAGCGCCCCCCAGAGTGGAGTTGGTATCGCCATAGACCAGTACACAATCAAGCCTTTCTCGACTCAGCGTTTCCTCGATCCTGATCAGCATCTCTCCTGTCTGTCTGCCGTGCGTGGCCGAACCGACGCCCAGGTTATAATCTGGTTCCGGGATCCCCAAGTCCTCGAAGAACACCGCTGACATCAAGTAGTCGTAATGTTGCCCCGTATGGATCAATACATGCTCGTGGAGTTTACGCAACTCCCTATCCACAGGAGCTGCCTTAATGAACTGGGGCCGAGCGCCCACGATAGAGGCTATCTTCATGACATAAGAGATGCTATCTCTCCACCGCCATTTTTCAACTCAGCAATTGCCCACACCTTTGTAGATGAATCCAAGCTTTCGGGCTTTGCCTTTGTCAAAGACGTTGCGCCCATCAATCAGAACTGGTGTAGCGACCCATTCTCTCAGCGCTGCCAAATCAATAGTGCGATACTCATCGTGAGCAACCATGACTATCACGCAGTCGCTGCCCGCTAAAACTTCCTCCAGGCTGATGCCGTATTCGGCAAAATGAGGGTCGTGGATCTTCACCTTAGCTCCAAGAGCCTGCAATCTCTGGACTAGGGGTATGGTGGGCGAGTTGCGTGCATCACCGGTATTCTCAAGATAGGCATATCCGAGAACTGCTACCTTCGCGTCTCTAAGGGCTTTGCCCGCTTCAGCCAATCCATCCTCAGCCAGCTCAGCTACATGGAGAGGCATACCGTCATTGACAGTTCGAGCCGTCGGTATGAGTCTAGGCTGAAGCCTTCCCCCGGCGCCGTGAAGCAAAAGCCAGGGATCTTTAGGGGTACAGTGGCCGCCGACCCCTGCTCCAGGCATATGCATCGCCCGATAGGGGGACTTGTTGACCAACTGGCGCACTTCGTAAACATCAGCCCCGACGTTCTCGCAAAGCAGGGCTATTTCGTTGGCAAAAGCGATTTGCACATCTCTATAGGCATTCTCTGTGGTCTTCACCAGTTCCGCAGTGAGGGCATCCGTCATGTCCAGATCAGCCTCCACAATGTGCTGGTACAGTTCTCTGGCCAGCTGAGCAGCTTGAAGGCTCATCCCACCTATCACCCTGTTACAGGTTCTCAGATTGGCCAGCAACTTGCCTGCCATGACCCGCTCTGGACAATATGCCAAATAGAAGTCCTCATCAGCTTTGAGGCCCGAGGTTTCTTCCAGCAAGGGCTTGACTACCTTCTGCATAGTTTGAGGAGCGACAGTCGACTCAATAACTACTAAGGTTCCTCGCCGTAGATTGGATCCGAGAGCACCCAAGG
>JBFFDV010000085.1:0-9783 GCA_041559215.1 Anaerolineae bacterium
GGACAACGAGCAGTTCCAACGGGTGAGAAGGGAAGGCCGCTCCTGGTCTCATCCCCTGTTGGTGCTTTGTGTCCTGCCCAACGATCTGGATCATAGCCGTTTCGGTTTTTCCGTAAGTAAGAGGGTTGGGAAGGCCGTAGTTCGCAACCGAGCCAAGCGTCTGCTACGCGAAGCAGCCAGGCTGCGACATGAGATCATAGCGCCAGGTCAAGACCTAGTCTTTATCGCCCGCAGCCCCATAAGGAATGCCAACCTCCAGGAGGTGGATCAGGCTGTAGGGGAACTGCTACAACAATCTGGCCTGTTGTCTGAGTAGCTGCATACTTAGCCCTTGGCGGGCACGGAGAGTCCTGCTCTATACTTAGAATGAAACTGTTCTTTCTATCTGGCATCAGACTATATCGAAGGTTTATCTCCCCCGCCTTTCCCCCTTCTTGCCGTTTCGTACCCTCGTGTTCTCAGTACGCCTACCATGCCATCGAGAAGTACGGAGTCATGAAGGGGGGATGGTTAGCGATCAAGCGGATAGGGCGCTGTCATCCCCTTAATCCAGGGGGGTATGATCCTGTGCCTTGAAGGCAGAATCTAGCGAAGGAGACCTGTCCTTGAGAGAGACGACTAAGAAAAAGGTGAGATTCGTTGCGCTGTGGACCTTGCTGCCACTGCTGCTCATCCTCGTTGCAGGGTGCGGTGGCCGCGCAGCCATGGGCTGGTCAACACCCGTGGTGGAGGGAGATGCCCTCTATGCGGCCTCCAAGACGGGAAAGCTACACGCGCTGGAAGTCGACACTCGGCGGGAGCTATGGCAGTTCCCAGCGGAGCAGCCCTTGGCGGGCATCTATTCCACCCCGGTGATAAGCGAGGGCGCGCTCTTCTTCGGCTCCTACGAGATCCAAACCACCTCCTTTCTGATATTTCAGAATCAGGATATCCAGGGCAGGGCTTATGCCTTGGATACGACCAGCGGGCAGCGGAAATGGCAGTTTCCCACAGGTAGCGGCGAAGCGACCGAGCCCTTTATGGGCACCCCTGCGGTAGGAGATGGCATGGTCTACTTCACCTCCACTGATCATAAGTTATACGCTCTGGATCTGGAGAGCGGGAGTAAGAAGTGGGAGTTCGAGACGGGCAAGGAGATTTGGGGCGGCCCAGCCTGGCACGATGGCACCCTTTATGTCGGCTCTGCCGACAGGAACCTTTACGCTCTAGAGACGACCAGTGGCGGGCAGAAATGGTCCTTCGCGGCCGGGGGAGCCATATACTGTACCCCTCATGTGGCCGGGGATATGGTGTATTTCGGATCCCTGGATAACAAGGTCTATGCCCTCAGTGCAGAGGACGGCGAGGAGAGGTGGAGCTTTCGTACCGGGAATTGGGTGTGGGCTGAGCCGGTGCTGTATGAAGGCGTCCTTTACGTTGGCTCCCTCGATCACATTTTGTACGCTCTGAACGCAAGCAATGGCACACCAAGATGGGAGTTCGACGCGGGAGACATGGTTACGTCCGCACCAGCGATAGCAGAAGGAGTCGTCTATTTTACGGCAAGCAACGCGGGGGTGTATGCCTTGGATGCTGAGACGGGCACGGAACTCTGGCACTACTCCCAGGATGGCAGTTTGAGGGTACTGTCCTCCCCTACGGTGGCCGACGGACTAGTCTATCTGAATGCTGAGGATTCAAAGCTGTACGCCTTAGACGCGGCGACGGGGGAGTTGAGATGGGAGCTAACGCTTGGAGGTCAGGAATCATAGGAGGTAGTAAATGCCGGGTATAACGGAACTGTGGAACCTACTTATTATGGAGCCGATGCTGAATCTGCTGATGCTCCTCTATGCCTTGCTCTTCAACAATTTTGTCCTGGCTATCGTCGGCCTTACAATCGTGGTGCGCTTGATAACCTTCCCTCTCACCCAGAGGCAGATCCGCTCTATGAAAGCGATGCAGGACCTACAACCTGAGATTCAGAAGCTGCAGAAGAAATACAAGAAGGATCGGGAGAAGATATCCGCGGCGACGATGGAATTATACAAGAAGCATGGGGTCAACCCCATGATGGGCTGTCTGCCTATGTTAGTCCAGATGCCTATCTGGATAGGGCTCTACCAATCTATTTATCAAGCCTTGGGAAGCACCCCGGAGCAGTTCATAGGTTTGTCCCAACGGCTGTACCATTCCATCCCCGTGATGTATAACATAGCGACCAACTCTATACCGTTGAACAGTCAGTTCTTGTGGTTGCATCTGGGGCGCCCCGATCCATTCTACGTGCTACCGGTGCTGGTGGTGGCGATCTTCTGGCTCCAGCAGAAGCTGACTGCCCAGCCCGCTGCGGACCCCTCGCAGGCCCAGATGACTCAAACGATGCAGTATATGATGCCCATCATGTTCGGCTTCATCACCTTGCAGGTCGCCTCGGGACTGGCGGTATATTGGGTTGCCTCAGGCGTGCTACAGATTGTGCAACAGGGCTTCACCACCGGTTGGGGAGACATCACCAAAGCCTTGCCCACGGGGATTCCAGGGCTTTCCAGGAGAGAGGAAACGAAGAAAGATGCAAGAGGAAAGAAGAAGCGTTGAAGCCACTGGCAAAAGCATCGATGAGGCGATTGAGAAGGCCTTGGACGAACTAGAGGCTGACAGGGGCAAGGTAGAAATCGGGGTCCTAGCCGAAGGCAGCCGAGGTGTCTTGGGCCTGGGAGGAGAGGAAGCTCGGGTGCGCGTCACTCTGCCCGAGGAAGAGTTCGCCCCGCCTGAGACGGATGTGGCAGGGATCGCTCTTGAGACGCTGAAGAGCCTGCTGCATTATATGGGAATCCAAGCCGATGTGGTCGTCCAAGAGTCCTCTCGGGACGAATCTCTACCAGTCGTCCTCGACGTCATGGGCGACAACCTGGGTATCCTCATCGGACGGCAGGGGGAGACACTGCGCGACCTGCAATATATCACCCGCTTAATCGTCAGTCGCAGGCTCCAACGCTGGGCGAATGTCGTCGTTGATGTCGAGGGTTACAAGAGACGGCGACAGAGGACATTGACGGAGTTGGCCGAGAGAATGGCAAGAAAGGCGATCGCTGAGGCAAGGCCGGTGGTCCTGGAACCGATGCCGGCTCATGAGCGGCGCATCGTCCATATAGCCTTACGCAATCACGAATCCGTAGCGACGGAGAGCACGGGGGAGGGCAGCAGGCGTAAGGTGGTAATAGTGCCCAAAGAGAATCGTTAAATCCTCACCGCTTTCCAACGTACGGCGGGTTTATCCAGGATACAGGTTAATGAAGATCAGCCGCGCTGAGGTAGAACACATCGCTGACCTGGCCAGGTTGGAGCTAAGCGAGGAGGAGATAGAGCAACTCCAGAAAGACCTGTCCCAAATCCTGGAGTACGTTGAGCTACTGAACGAACTGGACACCAGTGATGTTCTCCCCACCTCTCACGTGGTGGTCAAAGGCGACGTGCTATACGAGGACAAGGCCAGGCACTCTCTGCCCAGAGACGATATCCTGGCCAACGCACCCCACGCCCAGGAGGGCTTCTTCCGCGTCCACGCCATCTTCGAGAAGGGGGAGCAGTGACCCTCTACCGCCTGACGGTTCACGAGGCCCACGAGTTGCTGCGTCGCCGCGAGGTTTCCTCTCTGGAGCTCACCAAATCGGTGCTGGAGAAGATCGAGGGCTCTGATCAAGAAATCAAGGCCTACATCACTCCTACGCCCGAGCTACCGCTGGAGCAAGCCAGGCAGGCTGATGAGAGGATCGCCGCTGGCGACATTGGCCCCCTCACTGGCATCCCCATGGCTATAAAGGACAATATCTGCACCAAAGGCGTCCTGACCACTTGTGGCTCCAGGATATTGGAAAACTTCGTTCCCCCATACGACGCCACCGTGGTCGAGCGGCTACGCCAGCAGGGAGCAGTGCTGGTCGGTAAGACCAACATGGATGAGTTCGCTATGGGTTCCTCTACGGAGCATTCCGCCTTCTTCCCCACCCATAACCCGTGGGATACATCACGTGTACCCGGTGGATCCAGTGGCGGTTCGGCGGCCGCAGTCGTGGCTAACGAGACCATATTCGCTCTGGGGTCCGACACCGGCGGTTCAGTACGCCAACCAGCTGGGCTGTGCGGTGTCGTAGGATTGAAACCCACTTATGGGCGCGTCTCCCGCTATGGACTGATAGCCTTCGCCTCCTCATTAGATCAGATAGGCCCCTTGACCAAAGATGTCACCGACTGTGCCTGGGTGATGAAAGCCATAGGCTTCCACGATCCGCTGGACTCGACCTCCGCCAATGAGCCCACACCCGACTATGCCTCTTACCTGACAAATGATCTTAGTGGCATAGTCGTCGGCGTACCCAACGAGTACTTCGCGGAGGGGCTGGACCGAAGAGTTGAAGAACAGGTGCGGGAGGCGATAGACAAGCTAGCAGAGCTGGGAGCAGAGGTTCGGGATATCTCCATGCCTCATGAGGCGTATGTGGTGGCTACGTATTTCCTCACCTCCTGGGCCGAAGCCAGCGCCAATCTGGCGCGGTACGATGGGCTGAAATATGGGCTGTTCGCCCTTGATGCTAATAATATCCATGAGGCTCAGAGCAAAGCCCGGGGGCGCGGCTTCGGGAGAGAGGTGAAACGGCGCATCATGCTGGGCACGTATGCCCTGAGTTCAGGATACTACGACGCTTACTACCTGAAGGCTCAGAAGGTGCGCACGTTGATAAAAGGAGATTTCGACCGTGCCTTTGCAGAAGGAGTGGATGTGGTCGTGGGTCCCACCTCGCCCATCTTGGCTTTCGGCATCGGAGAGAAGATAGATGATCCTCTGGAGATGTACCTGTCCGACCTATACACTATTCCGGCTAACTTAGCAGGCCTGCCCTGTATCTCCATCCCCTGTGGATTCGGCGAGGGTTTGCCGGTGGGCTTACAGATCATGGGGCGACCTTTCGCTGAAGGCACACTGCTCAAGGTGGCCTACGCCTTCGAGCAAAACACGGATTTCCACCTCCAGCGGCCACCGATCAGCCTTTGAATCCGATCCAGGTGGCAGGGGCTAGCGCCATCAAGTGCAATTCATCGTCTTAGCTCTGTGACGAATACATCGAGAGCCAGCCGAGGCTCAATGCTACCCGTCTTCACGGCCGAATCGATCTCCAGCAAACGATGGTAGATAGCCTCCAATTGAGCGATGGAGAAATTGGGGGCCTGCTTCATCATCTTCTCCGCTACGAAAGGGTGTAGACCTAACAGCGCCTTTATGTCCGCCGCTGATGTTCCCTTTCCCAACAACTCCTTGACGCGCAGCAGTATCCTGAACTGTCTGATGATCATATGCAGGAGATAGAGAGGGGGCTGTCCGTCCTCCAACAACCGGTGCAATAGCCTCATCGCCTCGCGGCTATCTCGCTTTCCTAGAGCATCCACCATCTGAAAGATATCGGCCTCCCGCACATAACTGACCAAGAGTTGTACATCTCCCTCCCCAATGGCCCTTTCTCCCCCGGTGTAGGTCAGGAGTTTCTCCATCTCTTGATCCAGCAGGCGCAGATCATTTCCCACGAAGATCGCCAGCAGATTGATAGCTCCTGCCTCGATCCGCCCGCCCTTCTCCTTCACCTGCTGGGAGATCCAGCGGTTGAGGGCCCCTCCCCGAGGAGGTCTGAACTCCCTCTCATGGCCACGTTCGCTGTTGGAGGCAAGCCTGTAGATGGGATTTCTCTTATTGATCCGTCTTCGCTCCAGGAATACCAAGCGCGCGCTCTCGGGCAAGCGGCTCAGGTATTCCTCCAGACCTTGAAGAAAAGCCCTATCTAGCTCAGAATCCTCCTTTCTACCGGCAGCTTGCGGCTCGAAGCGTGCGGCCAGATCATTGACGATCACTAAGCGCTTCTCCGACAAGAAGGGCACCGTATCGCAGGCGTAGGCCAACTCATCCAACGTCGCCTTCCTCCCATCGAGAATGGTGACATTCAGATCCGCTGTGGTGGGATCACCAAGTTTCGCTTTCATCTTGGCGAGCTCCGCGGACCGAGTATACTCGTCCTCCCCATGCAACAGATAGAACATAGCCAGCTGTACCTAGTAAGCCCGCTCCAATTGAACTTTGTGCATGGTAAACCGCTCAAACTCCTGTTTGGTGACACTCTTGATGCTCAAGCCAGCTACATCGGGTGAGGTGGTGATACGCTCCTGGATGAGCAGGCCCAGAGGTTGGGCCACTATCACCGCAAGGGTGGCAGCGAGGATGAAACGGGGAAACTTGCTGAGGCGGGACCTGGACCTGCCCATAGCCAGGAAGGTAGCCAGCCCTGCCATAAAACCCGCCACCACCAGGTTGGTACCGCAACGGGGATGAACTGCCAACTCCGCTTCCCCTGCCTGCAGACGGGCTAGGGCCTCCGCGGCCGAGTTGGCCAGCGCTTTGGTATCCACCTTCCCATAGACATAGAACCCATCGAGAGCGGTACGCGCTATGGCATTCAGATAAGGCTGACGCCGGGCTAGGATATGCATCGTGGCATGCTCCACCGCATGGTTCCTCCTCAGAGAAGTTACGAGAGGCATATCTAAGAACCTCATCACATCTCCTTTCACCAGGTTATGGTTTCCTTTGTCTTCAGTTTAGCACATTTGGCCAGCTATGGAAAGTCCCTAGTACATTTTTACTATTGACAAATTCCCATGGTTATGCTATAGTGTAGATAATCAAAGGAATACATGGCTACGAGGAGTAATCTAAACAGTCAATTGCGAGGAGTCCTGCTCAATCTGCAGGCGGAGACACCCGGCTTGATGGGAGCAGTACTGTTGAGCGCCGCGGGTTTGACGATCGTCTCCACCCTGCCCGAGAATGTGGAGGCCGATGTGGTAGCCGCCATGACCGCTTCCATGGTGGCCCTCGGCGAGAGGACCGCCAACGAGCTGTGGAGGAGCCAACTATCTCAAGTATTGATCAAGGGCCAGGAGGGCACCTATGCCCTCGTAGAGAAGGTCAACTCCCAAGTGGCCATGGTCGTCCTGGCTGGCGACGAAGCCAGGCTGGGGTTGGTCTTCATGAATATGACCAGGGCCTCAATGGCTATAGCCAGGATCATCGAAGAAGCTTTAAGAGCCTACCCGTCCTCCCTCTCCGAAAAGCCCTCACCTACCAGCATTCGCAGGCTACGTCGGGTTAAGTAAGGCCACGGCACGCCTGTGCCCTAGCGGGTTTCCTCGACAAGACCCTCCAGATCACGGCGCATCGCCTCGAGTTCGGTACCGTATCCGGCCCAATCCCCTTCCTGGAGGTACTCCTGTGCTCGTTCATAATGCTCCAGGGCGGAGAGGGCCAGATCATGAACCCCTGCCGCCTCAACCGGCTCCTCCTCCACGGTGACCGTAGGTGCACCACCAATACTGACCAGCGCCTCAGCCAATGTGTTCCCCATGATCACCTGCTCGCCAGAGGCCACAATAACCCTCTTCAGCTCCGGCAGTTGCCCCGTCTCCGCCTGGAGATAAAGCGGTTCGACATAGAGCAGGGAGTTTCCGATAGGGATGACCAGAAGGTTGCCCCTGATAACGCGGGACCCCCGCTGATGCCACAAGGAAAGCTGGCCTGAGATAGCGGGCTCCTGATCTATACGCGCCTCTATTTGCAGAGGTCCGTAGATGAGCTCCTGCTTGGGGAACTTGTATAACAACAGCTTGCCATAGTGCTCCCCATCAGAGCGGGCAGCCATCCAGGCCACCATATTCTGTCTGTTGGCCGGGGTGAAGGGCTGAATGAGTATGAACTCCTCTTGATCCCCCGCTTCCAGGCTCATTATCACATAATAGGGCTCCATCAGTTGATCATTGCCAGCGTACATCTCATGAGCCACCGCCCATTGATCCTCCTTGTTGTAGAAGACGGTGGGGTCGCGCATATGATAGGTATTGTTCATCTGCGCCTGGACGATGAAGAGCCCCTCTGGATAGCGGACGTGGGCCCTCAACCCTTCCGGCATCTCCTGCAAGGAGGTAAAGAGGTCGGGGAAGATGGCCGCATAAGCCTGGATCAGAGGATCCTCGCTATCAACTATGTAGAAGGTCATATCGCCGTTGTAGACGTCCATAGCCACCTTTACCGAGTTGCGGATGTAATTGAAACGACCCTGGTAAGGCTGCGAATAAGGATACATATCGGTGGCAGTATAGGCGTCCTGTAGCCAGAACAGCCGGCCGTCCATTATCACCAGATAGGGATCGGGGTCAAAGAGCAAGAAGGGCGCCACCTGGCGCACCCGTTGATGAATGTCACGATATAGCATCACCCGACTTTGCGGTGTGAGATACTCACTGAGGAGGACTGATGCATCGCCGAAGCGGTAAGCGAAGGCCGCCCGCTTGAGAGACGAATCGAGGAGCACGCCTCCTGTCCCCTCGTAAGTGGTGAACACATTCTGATCCCCGCTGGGATAGTCGAATTCCTCCAAGGTGGTATTGACGAAGACATAGGTGTCGGTCTTCTCTCCGTAGTAAATCTGCGGGCGTGTTACCTCCAGGCCAGGTGCGGTGCGGGGAGGCAAGTCCCTGATCAGCAGTTGGGGCAACCCTTCGGTGGTCACAGCGTTAACGGGGCTCATCGCCAGGCCATAGCCATGGGTGAACTGCAGATGCTCGTTGACCCAGGTTCTGGACTCCAACTGCTCTGTGGCCATCTCCCGCGCTGAGAGAGTAACCTGGCGATAGTCGCCGTCGAGATAGTAACGATCAACGTCAACGTCCATGAACTCGTAATACGACCTTATCTCCTGAATCTGGGCATAGGTGTCCCGCAAGGGACGATAATCCCAAAGCCGGACATTCCTTATCGTCGCCTCTGCCTCGGCCAAGGCCTCAGCAGTCAAATCGGTTACGGAGCCGAAATCCCTCTCCTGTATCTTATCCAGCCCATAGGCGCGGCGGGTCAGATCAATGTTGTACTCGATGTAAGGACGTTCTTTAATCAGCTCATTGGGCTGCACCTCGAATTGCTGCATCAGGGCGGGATAGACGCCACCCACCCCCAGCGCCACCACTATCCACAGCGCGCCGCCAACGGCCAGGATCCAGGGCCTTCGTGAGACCACACCACCAAGGAGAAGCAGCACGCAGAGGATAACGGTCCAGAAGGAGAGGTTATAGGCCAGGAGTTGGGCGTGGATATCGGTGTAACTCGCCCCGAAGGCTACACCACGCTGCGAGTAGAGCAGCTCGAAAGCGCTCAGCCTGTACCCCCAGGCCACCACCAGAAGGAAGAGGGCTCCCAGCGCTGCCAGGTGCAGCCAGTTCTTGAGAGGAAGCGACAACTTCAGCTGCCTAAAGGCGACCAGTTGCACCCCCAGGTACACGGCGGCAGTGCCCAGCAAGGTAAGGATGAGCACCTCCATCAGCCAGCCGCGCAGAAAGCTATAGACAGGCAGGGTGAAGACATAGAAGCCTAGGTCCTGGGAGAAGATGGGATCCAGGACTCCGAAGGGCCGCTGGTTCAGATAGCGCAGAATGGTATCCCACTGAGGTATGGTTCCCAAGCCGTTTAGCACGCTCACGATCAGGGCCACTACCACCAGCATGATGTTTACCATGCGCGAGGTGATGTAGTATTGCTGCCCAGCCAGAAAGAAACCTCCCCAGCCGGAGAGCGTTCTGGCGATCAGCAGGTTGGCCAGAAAGATGGCCAGAGAAGCCAAGCTGAAGGCGAGGAAGACGCCTATCTTGGCCTTTACTGCCGTCCAGAATACGGCGCTGAGTCCCAGGCTCCCAAACCAGAGCAGATCGGTA
>JBFFDV010000086.1:0-9771 GCA_041559215.1 Anaerolineae bacterium
CTGGAGGGTGATGGCTTCAGCCGTGCACACGTCTGCGCAGAGGCCACATCCGGAGCACCGTCTCTCATCTACATAAACCATACTTATCGCCTACCTCTTTTTCTCTAGCTCCTCGATCCGTTTCAGCACCTGGTCCAATTGCCTTTGCAGTGACTGTGCCATATCCTTCAGTTCGGACAGCTCTTCCCCGGGCGGCCTAGCCATCGTGCTTGGCGGAGGGGAGGGCGCACCGCAAGGACCGGCACCCATACCCATGCCAAGGCCCATCCCTCGGCCCATGCCACGGCCGAATCCGCGCCCCATACCCATGCCTCCGCCCATTCCTGAGGTAGCTGCGGAGGAAGGTTGTAACCGGCCGCTCTTGTGGGCTTCAACCGCTTGTCGCACCGTCCCCGATGATATCGGATAGATCGGTATCCCGGCTGCCTGCAGGACGTTGAAGGCGTTGGGGCCCACATTGCCAGTCAGGACAGCCTGCACTCCCTTGCTGACCGCGAACTGGGCCGCCTGGATCCCTGCCCCGCCTGGAGCAGACATCGCTGGATTGGGCACCGCCTCGAACTCCATGGTCTCCGTGTCAACGAAGATATACGTAGGGCAACGCCCGAAGACGGAGCTCACTTCCGCGTTAAGGTCTTCTCCCAGGGCACTTACAACTATTCTCATTTCTGACCTCCTTTTTTGACCACTTCCAAAGCCAAGGGTGGGGAGAACGGACATGCCTGGCCGCTTCACGGAAGCCGTCCTCCCCTATTGCCGGTCGGCCGACAACGATCATTTGTCTATGCTTCCTTCTCTAGTTCTCCGATGCGCTTGGTGATGGCTTCCAGTTGGCTTTTCAGCCACTGGGCCTGGGTCTTGAGGGCGGCCAATTCATCTCCCGGTGCGGCTACCGGTGGCTCAAAGCCCATCCATGGCCAGCTGCCCCATGCAGGAGCTGCGGCTGGCATCGGCCATTGGCCGGTCATGAGGTAGGTGGCGCATGGGCCTAGCCCTGTGGGGCTCCTGCCGATCCAACCGGGGCTGTAGCCGAAGCGCATCCAGCCTGGCAATCCGGTGGCATAGTACATCCAACGGTGACGCATGACGTTTGCTCCTTTCTAGTTGACTTCAATCTATCCTACGATCTTCACTGGCCAGTGGGGCCAGACCAGGGCGCGGGCGTGTAGGTTCCCCAGGTTGGTACAGTGCCTGGGGCGTAGGGCCCCGTCGCGTAAGGGCTCATGCCCATGGCCCACCAGCGGCGGGGCATCCAGGGATAGAACCGACAGTAGGGATACGGATTGCCCATTCCTCGACCCATACCGAAGCCGCGCCCGAAGCCTGCACCTGGCCAATAGCCTTGACCGAGGCGGCCGCCTCGACCTCTACCGAATCTTGGCATTCTCTACACCTCCTCTCTATGCATTTTAGTTGTGTGGTGCAAATCACCGACGCAGAGTATATTGTGGCTTATTCAGTGCAGCCTGTCGATGCGGTCAACAATGGCGCCATCAAGGTATGCTTGTACCGCTTCCTCGATGTTGGCGATGTCGGTGACGATGGTTTGAATCCCGTATTGCTTCATGCTCTCATAAGCGCCCCAGCCCATACCTTGGCAAAGGAGCACCTGGCAGTCGCTAATGGCGCTTGCCATGGCTGCATGCCTATCCTGGCTGTCAGGGCCGAAACCATGCCGCCCATGCTCATCCAGGTGACCCTCCTGGTGGATGAACTGTCGGTGGCCTAACTTGTCCCGCATCTCACGCTTGACGATTTGGCCGTTCTCGATCTCGAGCACAGCGTAATATGGGGCTCGCCCGAAGTGCTGGCTGATGGTCGTTCCATCATCGGTGATTGCTGCGATTCTCATACGTATACCCTCCCAGAATGATCGTTCTATGGTTGCAAAGGCGGCGGGCGCCTGGCCTCTGGTGCCGCGTCTATTAGGGTCTGCGCGATAGGGATGAAGGTTTCGGCTGCGTACTCCTCTATGCGCCCTGCATCGCTTAGCTCAGCGATCTCGCGATCCAGAGGCAACTGTCCCAGAAATGGGACCCTTAGCTGCCTAGCCGTCTGTCTGGCATGGCTGGGGCCAAACACATCATAGCGGTTACCGGTATCTGGAGCGATGAAGTAGCTCATATTCTCTACCACTCCGAGGATGGCTATACCGAGATGCTGAGCCATCTTCGCTGCCTTCCGCACCACCATGCCCGCGAGGTCCTGTGGTGAAGTGACCAATACCACGCCGCTGAGGGGGATAGATTGCATGACAGTCAGTGAGGCATCCGATGTGCCAGGGGGTAAGTCCACTACGAGAGTATCTAAGTGGCCCCATATGACCTCCTCCCAGAACTGCTTGATCGCTCCACTGATAAGGGGGCCGCGCCAGACAACGGCGTCATCCTCGCTGGGCAGCAACAGATTGATGGACATCACCTTTATCCCCAGCGAGCTATCCACTGGTAGGATACCGAGGGGATTGGCGAGCGGGGTGCTGTGGATGCCAAACATCTTAGGGATGCTAGGCCCAGTGATATCTGCATCCAAGACTCCGACCTTCTGACCCTCCCTCTTCAAGGCCACGGCAAGGAGACTGCTGACCAGAGACTTGCCCACGCCGCCTTTGCCACTCATGACTGCTATCACATGCTTGACATCGTTGAGCTTTTGAGCCAGCGGAGAGCTTGCCTGCTGGGCCGGTGCCGCTTTGGCAAGAGCTTGCCCTCGCTCTTCGGCGCTCATCTCCACCAGTTCTATCTCCACTTTCGCCACACCATTCAGGGCCAAAACCGCTGCCTTGGCCTGAGACAGCAGTTGATCTTGAAAGGGACAGGCCAGGGTGGTCAAGGCGAGAGTGAATCTGACCTCGCTATCTTCGATCTTTACGTCTCTGATCATCCCTAGTTCGAACAAGCTGCGACCCAGTTCGGGATCCATAACCTGCAATAGGGCTTCTTCAACTTGAGGTTCTGTGATCAACGTCTACCGTCCTTTCTTCCGATAATATATGATCCTCCAATTCCATATGGTCTTCGTAGGCTTGGAGGAAACGATTCAATACATTTCTCGTTTCCCGCAGACCAGTAATCCACCAGGTTAGGTATTGATCTCCCTCGCGTGTAAGCTGATACACTCGGCGAGGCGCACCACCGCCTTCGGTATCCCAGATAGAGCTCACGAATCCCCGGTGCTCCAGTTGTCGCAAGGCACGGTATACCACGCTGGAATCCACAGTGTCCGGTGCGAACCCAAACTCCTGCAGCCTCTCCAAGAGATCATAACCGTGGCTATCACCACGATGAAGCAATAGTAGTAAGCATGGTTCGACAAAGCGAGTTATCGTCTGTACCCATGCTCGAGCTTTCCATCCTCGTCTCCATCTTCTACCGCGTGGCATAGTACACCTCTTCCAAAGATATGCATAATGCAGTTATCTGTATTTTGCACATATATTATACCATATATTCTATAATCTTGTCAAGTACGGTCAGGCGAAGGGCTTGCTCAGCAATTAGGCCCAAGCTGCAATATGTAGGGGCGAATAAAGCACGAGGGGACACTCTTCGCGCTCCCCGGGCTTTTGCTACGCAACGCCGGCGAAGGGCTTGCGCAGCGGTTAGGCCCAAGCCCCAAGATATCGGGATATGAAGGGCATGAGGGGGCACCCTTCGTGCTCACTGGGCTCTTGCTGCGCAACGCCGGCGAACCGCAGTGATCACGTCACGGAGGGCTAAGAATGCTCGAGGAGTAGAGTATCCAAGGCGCCATCGGCATCCCAGAGGTACGCCGTGTCTCTGTCATTGTTCGAGGTTGGGGTTTCATCTTGCGTCAAGATGGATCAGTTGATGTTATAGTCCCGCAGCCAGTGTTCATCCTGACTACGGGGTCCGGTTCTAAGGCGAGGTAGAGGAACACACAGCTCGAGCCATAATGGACTCTCAGGAAAGAACCAGCCCGTCATATTGCCAGGTTGAGCGCTCTCGCTCGTGTACAAAGGGTGCAGGCCTGGGCCTGACCAGGGGCACTGGTGATGGTTGCTGATAGTCGGCAGCAGAAGCAGAGGTTGCTGGGAGGAGTCAGGAGCAACAGCGAGTGTTGGCGTCGTGGCTGGCAGAAGCACAAGACATCCTGACAGCCTGCAGCACATCAGCATTGGGAGGACGGCGGTGCTGATGGGGATAGATCACTTAGTGTGGAGCGCACTGCCCTGCAGCTCACATGGTGCAGGTACACAGGTATGGCCGGTCCTCTTGTGGGCTCGAGAATCCCGGCACAGTTAGGTTATGCTGAATTGGCGGCTAGCGGAATCGCTCGATCCCTACTTATGTCGCCTCTTCCAGCGGTCTCTCTTCAGTCTCTTGCGGTATTTGTGCCGCGCTATCTTTTTGCGTCGTTTCTTTACAACCGAACTCATACCTTTATTGTACCAGACTTAGTATCGTAGGGCAAATACTTTCACTCAGAGGTTATCGACTGAATCAGCACTTTGTCAACGCGGAGACCATCCATGTCCACGACCTCGAAGCGGTACCCGGACCATTCCAGTTTGTTGCCTTCGCGGGGCACACGACGTAGCTGAGTCATGATGAAGCCGCCCAGAGTATGGAATTGATGGCTATCCTCCCCCTCCAGATATCCTATTTCCAAGACCTCCTTCAAATCGGCTAGAGAGAGGGAGCCGTCTATCAGCAATGAACCATCCTCGCGCTGCACTACCGATGGCTCTTCACGGTCATATTCGTCCCTGATTTCCCCTACGATCTCCTCAAGCACGTCCTCTAAAGTTACCAAGCCCTCCGTTTCACCAAATTCACTAATCACCACGGCTAGATGAGTATGAGTGGTTTGAAAGGCTTGCAGCATACTGAGGAGCGATTTGGTCTCTGGCACAAAAAGCGCCTCCCTCAGCAGAGGTTGCAGGTCTGGAGGACCCTCTTGAGCCAGTAGATCCCTGGCATGGACAACTCCCACAATTCTATCTAGATTATCGCGATACACGGGAAAGCGAGAATAACCTGACTTCAACACTTTTTCTCTGATAGCCTCCGGCGGCTCTTCAATATCCAAGGCCACGATGTCTGGACGGGGACGCATGGCATCAAGGACCTGCTCATCGGCAAAGCGAAAGATCCTGTCCACTAGCTCCTTCTCAGCGGGCACGAAGACACCGGTTCGGGCACCCTCAGCTATGAGGTATCTGACCTCCTCTTCGGTGACTGAGGGTTGCTTTTTGCTCTTAACGCCTAGGAGCCTCAACACCATGTCTGTAGATACGCTCAATAACCAAACGGCTGGCCGTGTCACCAGGGCCAGATATTCCATAAGTCGGCTCATGGCTTTGGAGATGCTCTCCGGACGTTGCAAGGCCAACCGCTTCGGTACCAGTTCGCCTATCACGAGCGCCAGATAAGTGATGGTCAGAACCACCAGTCCCAGGGCGACGGGGCCGGCGTACATAGCAGCGCCGGGAATGGGCAGCGCTGCCAGGCGGGGAGCGAGATAGCGCACCGCATCTGCACCGCCAAAGGCGCCAGCCAAGATCCCCACCAAGGTGATGCCGACTTGAACCGTGGAAAGGAAAGTGTTCGGGCTGTCCAGCAGACGTAGGACACGCTGGGCATTGCTGTCCCCGGCCTGTGCTTGAGACAGGAGCAGAGGCCTGCGGGCCGACAGCACCGCGATTTCCGTTCCGGCAAGCAGCCCGTTGATGAGAATTAGACAGAGGATGATCAGTATTTCAAGCATTGCTTTATGCCCCCGTTTTCCAAGGCGGATAACCTCTTCTCCATTTTAACATGCGGAGCGGGTTTGTACAAGGTGATTGGCGATGGTGAAGGGTTGGTCTCCAACGGTCGGTATGATATAATTGTTGACGTAGTGACGACGAGGAGGGGTACGGAGGTCAACTAATAGATGAGAGCCTATCTATGGTTTACTTGAAGCGGAAGCGGGCGGGCCGTGAGGCCGCGGAGACTGGAACCGGGCAATATGTTCACTTGGCGGTTCAAGACCAAGGACTATTGGGAAGCGATGAGGGTGCCAAGGCAGATAGAGACCGTGGAGGAACTGATGGCTTTGCACGAACCTTGGGTCACCTCTAATGCCTCACAGGTCTTGCAGGTGATAAAGTCTTACGGGGGACAGACTTCCTTAGATGGCGAAGGACTGATCGTGGTTGAGGTGGATGACGCGAGGCTGGAAGAGATGAATACTGAGCTAGCCAGACTCGGTTGCAGGTTGAGCAAGGAGCTGTTACACACACTGTGAGGTAGCCATGACTAGCAAGACAACTAAGGTGGGAGCGGCGCAGATATCGCCTTACTTCTTCGACAAAGAGAAGACGTTACAGAAAACCTGTCGATATATCGAGGAGGGTGGAAGACTTGGCCTGGATCTTCTTGTTTTTCCTGAGACCTACTTTTGCGGCTATCCCTTTTGGCGTGGCTCGGTATCGGTCAGACGTTCAACGGAACTGATGGCACGGATGATTCATAGTGCGATACGGATCGACGGCGAGGAGGTCGCGCAGATGGCCGACGCAGCTCGTCGGGCGAGTGTCAACTGCGTGATAGGCTGCAACGAGTTGTCCGACCAACCGGGCAGCCTCACCATATACAACTCGCTAATTGTGATCAGCCGTGAGGGGCAGATCTTGGGGCGTCATCGGAAGTTGATGCCGACGCATTCGGAAAGATTGTACTGGGGCCTGGGGGATGCCAGCGATATTTGTGTCTTCGAACTGGATATCGGCAGGCTAGGGGCCGCTATCTGCTATGAACATCATATGACTCTATTGCGTGCCGCGCTCGCTATCAAAGGTGAGGAGATACACTGCGCGCTGTGGCCGGGATGGTGGCGGGTGGAGGGACATCTAGGCGGCAAGGTGGGGCAGGCTGGAGCTCAGACCTGCGATGTGGAGTCGGCGGTACGCCAGCATGCCATCGAAAACGGAGTATTCGTCGTCAGTTCAAGTTGGTACCTGCGGCCAGAGGATATCCCCTCGGATCTGCGAGATGAGATGAAGTACAACCTGGCTGTGGGCGGTAGTTGTATCGTGAATCCCTCTGGATTGTTCGTTGCCGGCCCCGTCTTCGAGGAGGAGACGATCGTCCATGCGGAGATAGACCTGGAGGAGCGGGAATTGGCCAAGGCCTATCTTGACGGCATTGGTCATTACTCGCGACCTGATCTCTTGACCCTCAAGATCCGTGAGGAGGACTGGACTCTCGCGCGACCCACGGAGCTAGGTGAGGGGCCTGCCGCGTCGGGCCATGAAGAGCAACTTCTGGAGATACTGGAACGATATCAGATTACTCCTGCTGAACTGGAGGCGATTCTGCGAGCTAGGCGGTGTGAATAAGGGGACCTGGCAAATCAGCCCTGGAAAGGGAAGAGATGTTTCTGCTCCAGCCACGGCAGCAAGGCGCCCAGGATAAGGCACACTGATCCGGCGAAGACAAGGCTTGCCCCAACCTCTTCGAGGAGCGCGGAGCGGCCGCCGCGCCAGACCAGAGCAATGGTCGCCGCTCCCAGAATGAGATATACCACTCCCACCGAGACAAACCCCACCCTCCAGGGCACACCAAGGGAATTAGCTGCACCGGCCACGAGAAGAGCGAAGAACAATAAGGCCAGATTCAAACCTACTATGACGAAAGTCCACGTACGCAGCATACTAATTTCGAAAGGCTTGGTCTTGGACGCGATTGTATCATGGCTGGCGCCATTGTGCAACCTATGGCCGTCTTCGCACAATGACGGTACAATAGGGGCAGGGTGCAGGATAGTGCACAATGACACGTCGCTTGTTTCGTCTAGTCATGAGCAGGAAGAAGAGTTAGCCCGGTGACGCCCGAGGTAGGCCTCACGCTGGCAATCTTGGTTGCCGCCATCGTGCTGTTCGCCTCCGAACGGCTACCGGTAGATGTAGTCGCCTTGCTGGTGGTGTTGGCGCTCATCGTGACCGGACTACTGACACCGACTGAGGCCTTTACCGGGTTTGCTAACCCTGCGGTCATCGCCGTAGCTTCCATCTTCGTAGTCAGCGGAGGCTTATTCCAGTGTGGGATAGCCGGACGTATCGGGCGTGTGATCGTCAGTCTGGCGGGTCGGAGCGAGGTACATCTGATCGCGCTGCTTATGATCGCCGTAGCACTACTCTCGGCCGCGATGAATAATGTGGCAGCGGTGGCGGTACTGCTGCCGGTGGCAGTCGGCATCGCTCGGCAGACGGACATTGCACCATCCCGTTTGCTGTTGCCGCTGGCTTATGGCGCGGTGATGGGCGGCACGCTCACCTTGATCGGCACGCCGCCCAATCTCATCGTCAGTGATGTGTTGAGACAGCGCGGACTGCCCCCCCTGGGTTTCTTCGAGATTACGCGGGTCGGCATCCCCCTTGTGCTGGCTGGCGCCGTCTTCATGGTGACTATCGGCCGGCGACTTTTGCCCGACCGGCCTGTCCGTGAGAAGTTGCGCCGCACCAAGCTGCCGGAGGAATTACTTGATATCTATCATCTGCCAGAGCGCATTTTTGCACTGAATGTGCCGGCCAGTTCCCCTGTGGTGGGGCAGACGCTGGCCGAAAGTGCGATGCGACACCACTTTGACTTGACGGTGCTCGGGGTGGTGCGAGGGTCTGAGCGTGTGATAGTCCCAGAGCCGTCAGAGGTGCTGCGGGCCGGTGATCGATTGCTGGTGGAGGGTGGACCGCGGCGCTTACAGCGAGCTGTCAGTTCTTGGGGTTTACAACCAAGCGAGGCGACAGGGGATGAAGCTGAGCTATTGCTGGCTGGTGACACCGGTCTGGTTGAGGCCACGTTAGCGCCCCGTTCTTCTTTCGAAGGACATACTTTGCGCGAGTTGGGTTTCCGGGAGAAGTTCGGATTGACCGTCCTTGCACTATGGCGCGGCGGCGAGCCTATTGAGCGGGATGTCGCCGATGAGCGATTGATGATCGGGGATGCTCTGCTTGTGCAGGGCTCCTGGCGTCGGATCAGACTGCTGCAACGGGAGCCGGACTTGATAGTGCTTTTGGGGGATGAGGCTGTGCCGCGAAGGACACGAAAGGCCCCGTGGGCGGTGATCATCTTGCTGGCGATGGTCGCCTCGGTGGTGACCGGGATTGCCCCTATCTCGGTCGCCGCACTGGGCGCGGCTCTATTGATGATCCTGACTGGGTGTCTGCGGATTGAGGAGGCTCACCGCGCCATCGAGTGGAAGGTGATCTTCCTTGTGGCGGGCACGCTTCCCTTGGGACTGGCGATGGAAAATAGCGGGGCCACCCAGTGGATCGCGGATGTGGCGCTTTCCCCTGTGGCCGACATGGGATTGGTGCCGTTGCTGGCGGTGCTGTTTCTGACGACAGCAGGCCTGAATCTGGCTATGTCCAATTATGCTACCGCCGTACTCTTGGCCCCCATCGCCTTCAGCATAGCGGTCAGTCACGGTCTCGACCCACGGCCGCTCGTTCTCGTTGTGGCGCTGGCCTCATCGGTGGCTTTCGCCACCCCTATCGCTCATCAGTCCAATTTGCTGGTGATGGGGCCGGGCGATTACCGCTTCGGCGACTATATACGGGTGGGCGTACCGCTAAGCCTAGTGGCCTTAGTGGTGATAGTCGTCGCTCTGTGGGTATCGTGGTGACTGCGGACAACTGGCATCGGTTTCTCGCGACATCGGTTGTGTTAAGGGCCCGAGAGACTCCTTTGCTTACCCAGGGCTAAGAACCGACGCAGCCTGGTCCACCATGTCAAACCTCAACTATTCTCGCACCCGGCGTACCAC
>JBFFDV010000087.1:0-9757 GCA_041559215.1 Anaerolineae bacterium
CCTGGTAATCTCCGGAATGCTCGGTCTGCTGCCCCAGTTTGTACAAGACGTAGCGCTGATTTCGAGCCCCACCCCAAACAGTACCAGCGGTACCCCGACGCCGTCACCAGAGCCATCTCCCTCAGCGACGGAGCCTAGCGCCGAATCGCCATCCCCCTCACCGACGACACTCCTATCAGATACGCCTATCGCCACACCGGTTGAAACGCCTATCCCGCCGTCTCCGGGAACCGGCTTCGACTACGGCATCCAGGTTCACCTCTTCCATCTGGACGCAGCGTATGCATGTGATCTTGTGAATAACATGCACTTCGGGTGGATCAAGCACCAAATAGAGTGGAAGGAATATGAGCCCAGTAGGGGACAGTACAAATGGGAGACGATCGATCAGATCGTAGATACTGCTCATGCAGCCGGACTTAATATTCTGCTCAGCGTGGTCAAGGCTCCAGCGTGGGCTAGAGGAGGCCGGACTGAGGAAGACGGACCTCCCGCGGATTACAACGACTACGGCAATTTCGTGGGGGCCATGGCCCAACGATACTGCGGGAAAGTGCAGGCCTACGAGATCTGGAACGAGCAAAACCTGAGGCGAGAATGGAACACCGGCAGAAACCTGAGCGCCAAAGAGTATGTGGACCTCCTGCATGTGGCCTATGATCGCATCAAGGCCGTCTGCCCCAGCGCCATCGTGGTCTCAGGAGGCCCGACTCCGGTCGGGTTTACTGAACAACCCAATAACATAGATGATTTCCAGTATCTACGGGAAATGTATCAGGCCGGATTGCAGAACTACTGTGACGCGGTGGGGATACACCCCAGCGGATTCAATAGCCCGCCCGACTGGCGCTTTCCACCCCCATATAGCGAACCAGATATGAGGTCGCCAGGCCACACACAAAACCGCCAGTTCTACTTCCTGAACACGATCGAAGGATATCACAATATCATGGTTGAATTCGGGGACGGTGATCGGAAGCTATGGGCCACCGAATTCGGCTGGGCAAGTATCGAAGACTTGACCGACAGACCAAACGAAGGGTATGAATATGCGGCGGATAACACCGAACTCGAGCAGGCTGATTATCTGCTCAGGGCTCTTCAAATAGCGAGGGCCAAAGGCTACATGGGGGTGATGTTCATCTGGAACCTCAATTTTGCCCCCGCCCGGGGCAACGCTGATGAGCGAGCAGCCTTTGGCATCTTGCGGGAGGATTGGTCGCCAAGGCTCGCCTATCAGACGCTCACCGTAGCGAGGACGACCGGCGAACTACCCTAGGAGCGTCTTATCGCACCCGCTGCCAGTCAACGTAACTAGTGCAGCCAGGTAAATAGTCCACCACCACGGCGGCGCTGACCGGGTTTCCAAGGCTATCCACGATTTCTAAGTAGAAGCGACCTTCGTCTGGACCCATCGGAAAATCGTATGCTCCCATGTCAATCGCGCCCGCTTTCGACAACGTGCGGTCATCATACCCTGCATAGTTGTAGAGATGAACGTTGACGTCAGACAGCCCACTCCTGTTGGCATCATACACTATCCCTCTGATATATCCCTGACCGTTCTGGCAATCTCGTTCGTTACGAGTGGTCCGAAACAGGTGCTCCCCGACCGGGGGTGGAGGAGGTGTGGCAACAGGCCCGGTCGGAGCGGGAGTGGGTGTGGCGGTTGGCTGAGGAGGCGAAGTTGGAGTGGCTGGGGGTATAGGTGTGGCTGTAGGGACGACCGGCGTGGACAATTCGGAGTTAGGCGTCGACGTTTCGCCCGGCGTATCGGTGGGCACAGGTATCGAACTTGTGGCACTGGTCTCAGCTCCAGCGATCGGCGTCAAAGTCTCCAGGGCGATGACATTACCACTCCTGCCCTTCATCAGAGTGGAGACCGCGCCATAGGCGCCCAGGCACATTACGAAGAGAACGAACAGGAATATGAGAGCGGAGCCCTTGTTTTGCATAGCCTTGATACATCCCTTTCCTCGGCCACGATACGGCGATGCGATGTTTCGATGGGCTGAACCCACTATTCTATGATATCATCTTCGGAGAGAAAGGGCAAAGGTTGCATTCTTGAGATTTCGGTGCTATAATATAATTGTTCGAGGGGGGCGAGTAGCTCAGCTGGTCAGAGCGCGCGGTTCACATCCGCGAGGTCGTAGGTTCGAGTCCTATCTCGCCCATTTGTTTGTGTGCGCACACACCCCTCGCCTGCCCAAGGCCTTTTGGTGACTTATCTATGCCTGAAAATGCAAACCTCAAAGGTGAATGGTGGATCAGCCATCTGCGCTGGGTGATGCTGGCCATCATTCTTGTCCTCAGTGCCATAGATCCTTCGCAGACCACGAGCCTTGTGCCTATCCAACTGCTATTACTGATTTCCGCAGCCTACAACTTCGCAGTTGTAGCATTCCTTTATTCCAGATCTATCCCTTCCTATCTCCAGCAGACGACGCTGGCGTTGGATGTCCTGGTTCTGATAGGCATCACATATGTCTCACGACAGCCCTTTTACCTTCTCTTCTCCCTGTTCCCCGCCACGGTGGCTGCCCTCCAGCTCGGCTTCGAGACAAGTCTACTCATCAGCTGTATCGTAACCGTAGCGTACGGCATCTTCATCTTTTTCGTAGAGCCCGAGGTGGTGAGCAGCCAAGGCCTGGTACCCACCATTATGAGCATCCTCGCTCTGTTCATCGCACCGATAATCGGAAACCTGGTGGGCACCAATATTTGGATACCTAGGAGCATGTTGGAGCACGGCCTTCCACCAAGCTCGGCATATCGGGAACGATTCCGCGCCATTTATGACATGACAGGTGAACTGATCGCCACGTTGAACTATCAACTGGTCTTGGAGAAGATGTTGAGCGTCAGCCTGGCCGATTTCAAGCAAAAGGCACGCAGAAGCTTGCAGAGACCAGTCAGCATCGTCCTCTTCTTCAACGAAGAAAAGGACAGCATGTATGTTGCTGCCTCTCGCAACCTCCATAAGCCCGATGAGGCGCAGAGAATCAAGGGAAGATCCGGCCTGGTGGGCAAGGTTGTCTCGACCGCGGAGCCCGCGATGACTAGCAATCCGAACGCCGATCGAGAGTTATCCAGTTTCTCCGCTTTGCGCCGCTGTCGCTCCATCCTGTGCGTCCCTATACGGGCCGGCTTCGAGATGTATGGGGTAGCGATCTTCGGCAGCCCTGAGGTCAACGTGTACAGCGATGTATACATGGAACTTGTGACCGCCTTCTGTAACCAGGCCAGCATCGCCCTGCAAAATGCTGAGCTATTTGAGAGCTTGCAAGAGGAGAAGAGGCGGGTTCTGTTCAGCGATGAGGAGCTCCGTAAACAGTTAGCTCGCGAATTACACGATGGCCCCACTCAGACTATATCTTCCATCGCGATGCGTCTCGATTTCATCAGAATGCTGCTGGACAAGCATCCGGCAAAGGCCAGAGAGGAACTGGATGGTTTAGAGAGATTGGCTGCTCAAGCGGTGAGAGAAGTGCGCACCATGCTTTTCAGCATGCGCCCTATGATACTGGAAACCCAGGGATTGGCGGCAGCCTTGGAGCAGTACGCGCAGCGCATAGAGGATACGGAAAAGATCGATGTGCACTTAGATGCTGACAGACTGGACAAGCGTCCAGTTCCCCACGTTGAGGGAGCTACGTTCTTCATCCTCGAAGAGGCCATTAATAACGCCAGAAAGCACGCTCAGCCAAAGAACATCTGGATAACTCTCGAAAGGAGAGATGGGGAGTTGCTTGCTCAAGTGAGGGATGATGGCCAAGGGTTTGACCTCGCAGAGGTGGACAGCTCCTATGACAAGCGGACCAGTTTAGGATTGGTTAATATGCGCGAGCGAGCAAGGCTAATCAATGGCCTTTTGACCATCCAATCCAAGCCAAGAGAAGGAACGACGATCACCCTCACGGCTCCAATGAGCGGCGAAGAGGAACTGGCGTAGAATCATGCCCTGGGATTCGATTGGCGCTCATCAGAAAGTACCCCATGTCAGCCCCTGATCTGATAGAGCTCCTGTTCGATTACAGAGCCAAACTGATTATCTGGACACTCTCCTCCATTGGGATTTATGCCCTGGGCACCAACTTGCTGCATTTCTTCCGCAGCCCCTCGTCAGGTCGCTTGGGCCATTCTTTTAGGAGATTTGAGGATTGGCCGAATAGCTTCTGGTTGTTCGAGGCCCTACGCTTTGTCTATTATCTGGGCATCCCTTATGCCGCTCTCACACAAGGTGTAACCAACCCCGTCCTGATGGGCATCTGGGTGATCGACTGGTTTGAAGCGATAGGCCCCGGGCTGCTGCTGGGCCTGGGAGCGCTCCTTCTTCTCATCTGGGGCTGGCGACATTATCTCCAGGCTATTGCGGAGATCGGACATTGGCCGCAGGGGAGGCCCTTTCTGTCCGAGGTCAGAGCATTGTTGACACCCTGGGGCTGGGGACTGATCCTGCTTCAAGTTCTGTACCTGGAGATGCATTGGGCCTTCTACCGAGGCGCGACCATGCGTCTATTCGGCGATTACTATGGTGTCTTTCTCGGCCTCTTGCTCATCCTGGGAGAGTGGTGGCTGAATCCAGAGATACGTAGGAAGATGGGGATGGCTTATCGTAGCGGGGAGACTATGACCACTGCAGCCATAGCCTTGAGCATCGCTGTTATCTACTACTTTACATCTAACCTTTGGCTGTGTATAGCGGTTCACCTAGCGATACAGTTTGGCCTGCTATCGTTCCTAACTCTCTCCTACCGTTTACGTGATTACGAAAGACAGGAGGATTAGGACGGCAAACATCGTCCCTGCCAGGATAGCTATCCTCTTCAAGTCGTCATAAAGGTAGCCGTACTGCTCAGCGAAATCTGTAGATGTTCCTCGCGCCGGCCCAGCCGCCTTGACCTTCTTTGCTTCCCCCGGCGTAGATACAGCCTCAGGTCTAGCAGCGACTTTCGGTGCTCGTCTCCGACGTGCTCGACGCGATTTCTTCTTGGCCATCTTTACCTTCCCTCAGACTACTGGTTGGCTAGTTCGGCGATTACAACAAGCCGATGGGTATCTATCAAATACGGATAGCAGGTAATCAGGGTCAGAGTCGCGTTGGGCGTGGTTTCCAACAGACTTACCTCGGTAGGCTCGACAATCCTCTTACCGACGATCACATAGCGATAAGGGGTATCACCTGCATAGACGGTAGCCTCGTTCCCTATGTTCAGGTCCTCCAGGTGTCTGAATATCTCCCCATAGACATCATCATGCCCAGAGATGACCATATTGCCTCTTTCACCTGGGTTCGCTGAACCTATGTGGTGTCCAGCTCCCATCTTCAACTCCTCCCAGCCGTCTCCTTCCACGACCGGGGCATCAACACCTATGGCAGGAATGACGATTCTGGATGCCTGTTGAGGTCCTGGGGTGGGAATGGGAATGGTGGTTCCGGGTTCGACGAGATGGCGATAGGGGCCCGGGACCCGATCCTCCGAGCCAGGCGGAAAGCTACTGCCCGGCAGCACAGTCACCGGTGTGATGACAGGCGTGGCGACCTCTCCCGGCTCCAACGCCTCAGCCACCTCACGATTCAGGACTCGTAGATTGGACAAAGAACTGAAAACTACCAGGACCAAACCTACCAAGGCTGCCAATTCCAACAGAAGGAGAAGCCGATCTCGCAGTCTGGGGAAGCCCCTGCGCCAGAAACTTCTGTTCACCCTGGCCAGAAAGGATATGGCATCCTCGGAGAAGCTAGACAGCGGAGTTATCCTCACCGCCTTGAATGAGGTTTCCTCTCGCATTGGTGGCCTACGCAGTGCAGATCGCGAGCCATATCTCCCTGCAAGCTCTCCCCCTCTCCTGTGCTGAGCTCCTGGTGCCGCAGAGCGTACCGTTGGTGTAACCCCCTCCTTGCCCAATGATTCGGACTTGCGCCCCTCCTCGGCGGTCGCCCGACGAAAGCGGTCAGCCCCGTCAGCACGTCTTTTCGCCTCCAGGAGCTCCTCCAACTCCTCTACTGTCAGATCATCGAGGGAAGACTTTTCACCCATACGCCATCTGTTCAGAGATGTTCAACTCAAGAGCTAATCGAATTTTATGTAAAATTATACACATAACGGCAGAATAGTCAAACGCAGTATTGGGCGGCGTTGCGCAGCAAAAGCGCGGGGGCCGTGAGGGGCCTGCTCTGAGCTTGCCCTGAGTTCTGTTAATCGAACGGCCTGTCGAAGGGTGTCCCATCGGCCTTCATTCCCCCCTACATATTGGGGCTTGCGCCCAATCGCTGCGCAAGCCCTGGGCCAGTTGGCAGGAAACCGCGCTTAGGACACAGGATTCAGCCTGCTCAAGACTAGATCTCGTATCCATGTGATCTCCTCCAGTCTCAGCAACCACGCTAGCAGAGCATAGCTGATCACGCCCAGGCCTGCCGCCCCCGCTACGATCAGTAGTTCACCCCATAAGGCGATGGAAGCAACCATTGCGGTCAACCAGCCTACACTCAGATAAACGATGAATCCCGTTAGCCCCGCGGCAACGAGAACTTTGAAAGTGGTATGCGATAAGCCCTGACCACGCAGACCGTCAAAATGCCGATGAGTGAGTAACAGCATTATCAAGGCATGGCTGCTCAGTTGAACCGAGTTAGCTAAGACCAGGCCTATCATCCCCAAGGGAGCGATTAGCGCCAGAGCCACGCCTAGATAGATAAACACTCCCAGAATTCCCACCAGCACAGGGGTCCTGGTATCCTTGCGAGCGTAGAAGGCGAAGATCAGAAGTTGATCTATGGCCGCGAAGGGAAGTCCTATGAGATAGACCCGTAGGGCCTGAGCGGTGCGTACGGTGTCGTAGGGCTGAAAGGCGCCGTGTTCGAATAGTAAGGCTATGATAGGCGTTGCCAGAACCAGAAGTCCGACAGTCGCCGGCACAATGAGGAGCAAGACAATGCGCAAGCCCATGCCCAGCGTGTGGCGGAAGCTAGCCATGTCGGCGGCTGTGGTAAAGCGAGAAAGAGAGGGCAAGACAGCGGTGGAGATAGCTACCGCCACCAGGCCGAGAGGAAACTGGATAAGCGTGGTGGCGTTCTGCATCCAGGCGATGCTTTGCTCTCCCGTACGCGAGGCCAGGTTTCGGTCAATGGCAATGCCCACCTGGCTGATAATGAGACCCAGAACAACAGGCAGGTAGAGGGCGGCCATACGACGCAGACCAGGATGGGAGAAATCCAAGGAAAAAGAAAATCGAAAATCTCGCAAACCGGGCAACTGGATAACCAGTTGCAGGATTGAGCCCAAGAGAACACCCAGAGATAAGCTGGCTATACCTATCCGATTACTCAGAAGGAAAGCAGCGGCTATTATCCCGACGTTGAAGACGCTGGCGCCGAAGGCCGGATAGATGAAGCGCTTATTTGCGTAGAGCAAACCGGTCGTCGCCCCGGATAGTCCTAGGAACAGCACGGCAGGCATGATGAGACGCATCAGCGTGGTGGTCTGGGAAAGTAAGGAGATGTCGAAGCCTCCACCCAAGAGCCAGGCCACAACGGGGGCAGCCAGTTCCAGAGCAATTACGACGAGGGAAAGGACTATGGCAACTAGAGTGAATAACGTGCTGGCTAACCGCCAAAGTTCTTGGCGCTTTCCCGGCGCAGCGTAATCGCTGAAGACAGGGACCAAAGCGGCGCTAATCATGCCGCCGATGAGAAGATCAAAGACCATGGTGGGCACGATGGAGGCGACGCGAAAAGCGCTTACCATCCCCGTGGCCCCAAAGAGGTGCGAGATGACCGTTTCCCGAACCAGGCCCAGGATACGGCTGCTCACATTGCCCAGTGCGATGATCGTGGCTGCCTCGGCTATGCCTATGTCCTCACCAGCATAGGAAGGCGCCTCCTCGAAGGATGCCTTCGTCGCGTCGGCGGGCCCGGTCTTCACCTGTTCTCCCTATTGGAGCGAGCCATCGCTGCAGACAAGAGATCGGTTGTCGAACGACCGGGAGTGTGGGCAGTGAGGTAGACCCGACCGCCATATTGGGCCACCACTTTCGCCTCAGGCAACTCCTCGACCCGATAATTGCCTCCCTTGACGTAGATATCCGGCTTGAGAACCCTCACCAGCCTCTCCGCCGTTCTTTCGTTGAAGATGACCACATGGTCAACGCATTCCAAGGCCGCCAATATCTCTGCCCGATCCCCGTGACCCATGACGGGACGTCCTGGCCCTTTGATATGTCGCGTGGATTCATCGCTATTCAGGCCCACGATGAGTAGATCGCCCTGCTCCCTGGCCTCTTTCAGATAGCGCACATGCCCGACATGCAAGAGATCGAAACAGCCATTGGTGAACACCACCTTCTTGCCTTGGGATGCGAGCTGTTCTCTCAAGACGCGCATCTCCTCCAGGGACGCGATTTTGCCAGTCACGATATTATTCCTTCTCCCACAGTGTCATGCTATTCTACAATAGGTACAGGCTTTCTTCAAGCCCAAAGACTGGCTGGCGTTGAGCAGCAAAAGCCTGGGGAACGCGAGAGGCCTGGACTGAGCTCTGTTCATCGAAGGGGATGTCGAAGGATGCCCCCTCGGCCTTCATCTCGCCCCATCTATTGGGGCTCGCTCCCAATCGCTGCGCAAGCCCCTGGCTTGCAGACTCTGAAGTATGATATAATGGCGCCATGATCGGTAGCCACCGTCTGCAAGGAAGAGGACGGAACAAGATAACCATTGCTGTTCTGGGCGGAGTTCTCACCCTGGCCTGCCTCGTTCTAGTTGGAATCCTTCTACAATCCACCCCTGGATCGATCGCGGCGCTCCTAGCACCTACTTCCACTCCTACGCCGACCCTAACTTCCACACCTACCCGCACTCCCACCTTAACCCCATCACCTTCGCCCACCCTCAGCCCCACGCCCGAGATTATCGAGCCTCAAGATCACTACTGGCTGGGCCGTCCCTTCAATATGGGAGACAATAACGAACCAACCCATTTCTACCCTTACGGCTCCACTGGTGGAGGCAAATACCGCATCCATCGCGGAGTTGACTTCCCCAACCCGTTTGGCATCCCGGTTCTAGCTGCATCCAAGGGCAGAGTCATTGTCGCCGGCTCAGATGATCGAACCGTCTATGGTGAGAGAGTTGGCTTCTACGGTCAACTGGTGATCATTCAACTGGAAGAGGAATACCATGGTCAAAAGGTGTACGTGCTCTATGGCCATCTCTCCCAGGTACATGTGCACTTCCTACAAGAGGTTGAGGAGGGTGACGTCATTGGGGAAGTAGGCATGAGCGGCGTCGCCATAGGCCCTCACCTACACCTTGAGGTACGGGTGGGCGAAAACAGCTACGAGAACACACGGAACCCCGAAATATGGCTACGACCATTGCCGGGGAGGGGCACGATAGCCGGTCTCTTGCTAGATTCCCAGGAACAACTAATCCCTCAACATCCTATCACCTTCTACCATCAAGAGACCCCTAACCAGCGCTGGCAAGATATCACGACTTATCCA
Organism: Anaerolineae bacterium; assembly: GCA_041559215.1. Lineage (GTDB taxonomy): Bacteria > Chloroflexota > Anaerolineae > UBA7937 > B3-Chlor > JBFFDV01. The sequence goes on from JBFFDV010000087.1 coordinate 9,505, forward strand.
GCCAGCGAGGTTAACCCCGATGAAGGATGGAAAGAGAACTTTGTCCTGGGCGACGTGCCCGTTGGCGATTACGTGGTAAAGACCTACGTGAACGGCAATCTGCACACAGCCGAGGTGAGCGTCAGGGAAGGGGAAACCAGCTTCGTGACCATCGAGGCTGGATAGTTTCACTACCCACTCAAAATCCGTTCGCCAGCAACCGGGGTGCGGGCTCGAATCCCGCCCTATTTGACACAAGATGTCGGGGATACCC
>JBFFDV010000088.1:0-9737 GCA_041559215.1 Anaerolineae bacterium
GTGCGGCCAAAATTACTCCATAGGCCTCATGCCTTTCACGATGGATCTGGTTGCCGATATCATGCAGCATACCCGCGCCGAGTATGACGAGCATAGCATCATCTCGGTCTCCAGCCCCCGAGCGCTCCACATCCAGGACGAAACCGTGTCCGACCAGTATTTCAGCCATGCGCAATGCATTGGCGGCTACTACCCGAGCGTGTACCTGGCCGTGATCGCTGCAACCGAGCCTCCCGATGGTCACAGAGGCGCTCATGTCCCACTGAGCGCGTGTGCCCTTGTCGCTCAGAAGGAGATCATGTAGTTCAGTGGTGCGGGGGTAAGCCTCGACGATCTCCAGTATGGCCTTATCCGCTGCGTGGGCCAGATCGTGGTATTACCAATCCAGCCACATCAGCACCCCATCACCACGATGAGCGTATGGTAGACGACTAGTGTCTTTCCTGTTCATCTCTCTTCGCAGCTTTCCTCTGCTTCAACTGCAATCGCTTGGCCGTCTGCCTGCGCAAGCGCTTCTCTCTGACTGACACAAACAGGCTCCACTAACCTATCGTGCCGAGGAGCACCTTCCCCGTAGGCACTTTCCGTCTCTCGATATGGCGCGCCCTGTCTCGGTGCGCCTCCATTACCTCTATCCCTCACCAGGAGTCAGCAGTTCTGGGTGGTGACACCAACCCTCTTGTTCCTTCGCCGCATCCGGCTTCTCCTCGCGAGGTATACCGGGCCCTCCACGCCTGGAGCTGCCTCCGAAAAGCCAGGCGATGAAATAAATCACCGGGCATACCAGCATCATTGCCAGCAAGATCACTTTGCTCACGCCTGCTCTTTGAAGGATCAACAGATAGAAGGCAGCCAGTGAGAGCAAGGCACAAAGCGCCATGGGACCCCACTCTTCAATTCGCTTTTTCATGCTTGTCCAACTCATCGCACTAGCTCCTCGCTATACTGTGTTCGTCTTGCTTCCAATGGCGGATCATTTGCGGCCCTCCTTCTCTGATTCCTTCCCCTTCCTCTTCTCTCCCGACTCGGGCTGGCCGCGTTTCGACAGATTCCTCTCGAAACTTGATCCGACAAACAGGGCAACAAAGATGATGGGGCGCCTCCCTTACTCTGTGGCCGCTTGGCCCCACGGCAGTTCACACGCCTTCTATCTGCACCACGAGCATACCTGGCAGCCTGGCTCTTCTATCTCATTGGCCTTTGTCCACCAGCGTATAGCCCGCGTCCTTCCAGGCGATCATCCCGCCATCGAGGTTCCACACATCCGTATACCCCAGCTCCACCAGAGTGCGGGCCGCGATAGCGCTCATTCCCCCACTGCGACAGTAGACGACCAGCTTCGCGCCCTTTTCGGCCGGAAACTTGTCCAGGTTCCGCTGGATATCATTGTATGGGACCAAGAGGTCGGTCCCCTCAATCTCACCCTCGTAGGGGATATGCACGTTGATAAGTAGAAAGTCCTTGGTCTCAAGCATGCTAGCCAGCCCGGCGGCGTTGACATCGGTGTAGCTACCGCCACCCTCGACCGGCACGTCCTGGGTTTGCAGACCTTGAGTCGCCGGTGCTGGCCCGATACCTTGCGCGCCAGTCCCACAGGCGGCTACCACCAAAACAATTACTGCCATTAATGCAAGCACAATAACACGCGTTCTTGTCATAAATCACGTCTCCTTCTTCTGATTGTTAATACAACCGGGCGCGGCCTCAGTCCTCAAGCCAGCAAACATGTCGCAGGTCATCCTCTCAGTTGGCGGTCTGCCTAGCCGCAGCTGGGCCAAGCCCCACCTCCGCATTTGTCGAGCCAGACTGGGCTCTCCACCTCGCTGGCACATTCAAATTGCGCCTGGAGAGTCGCTCTATCCAGGCATAGGCTCGTGGAAAGCGCGGCCCTAGATATTCTTTGACCTCATCGCTCCGTACCCTTGATGATTCCAGCCGCCCGGTGATCACGTGGGGCAAGACGCTCTGCACAAGTACATAATCCTGGGCGATGCTCACATTCTCAAGGGCTGGTTCCACGAAAAGCCCGTGCCCGTCAACATCGAAAGCGTTAGCCAGGTAGAGCCACGCATCTTCATATACATTTGGAGGGAAGCTTTGCACTCCAAGGCGGCGCTCCAGTTCGTCCAGGGGGGCAAGAGGTGCGCAGTCGTCAGGGAATATCTGGGCCAGTTTCGCTCTGGCTTGGTCGCCACTGCGAACCGCCGATCGCACGAATCTTGCTTGCCAGTCTGGTCTTGGCTCCACTCGTCTGCCGGCTCCCACGGACGGCGCGACATCTTCGTGGCGCAATTGAATCGTGATGCCAGGGCCATGCTCGCCCCTAGTCGTCGACATTATCCCGCACTTTTCCTCCACATCCAGAGTGCCGGTTATGTAAATATTCCTAGGGATGCGAATATATAGAATTGACCCATCCGCTCTCCACAGCCGATCATTTGGCAGATCGCAGAAGTAGCACAGAACCTCGGCTGGGCTCATCCGCTCGACACCCACGAAAAAGGCCAAAGGGAGCCCCGCAGCCTCGCTAGCCAATGCTCCTTCAATGACGTCAAGCAGTTTAAGGTTGCTGAACCTAGCATGGGCCATGGCGAAATCGCCAGGGGCCCCCGTACCGGTAACCCACCATGGGTGCGCCTGCAGGAGACTCCACTGCAGGCTGGGCTGACCCGCCACAACCTCTGCCAACCCCCGTGCCAGGGACATCTTGTCCAGGTCACCCGGGCCAGCTAAGATGACGAATCGCTTGGTCTTCAAGGCAATGTAATAGTTCACCACGACCTCGCGCCGATAACCGCCTACGCGCTCAACAATGTGATCTAGTATGTTGCGCTCCTCATGCCCAGTCAATGTTCTTTCCTTCTGTAAGATCGGTTGCCTGGACGGCCTCAATAGAAGAGCCAATCCCTGCACCGTCTATCCGTACATCAATCCCAGCCACCTTGATGGGCAGTCAGGGCGCAACTGTCGACACTTGGCCCTCAGCTCTTCCCGCTTCTGCTCGGACGTGCTAACCACTATATGAACTCTCCCTTTAACTTCTCCACCTGCTGCGGGGTCAACTCCTTGAGTTCCCTCTGCACCAACGGTCCCGCCTGGAGGGCTGTCTCTTGGTCCTCGTAGGTGGGGAGCTCCTCCTGGTAGAGCACCCCCATGGGGATCCTTTCGCCCCACAGTTGGGCCAGTTCCCAGGCCGCGGTCTTGTCACGTCGGTCGTGCCCCTCCTCCTCTACATCAAAGACCCGGGCGCGATGCCAATCGTAGGTGTTCAGTTTGTTAAAGATTATGCAAGGCTGGAGGACATCGACTAGGGCGTAACCTCGATGTTGGATCGCTTCCTCGAAGACCCGCACCATATGGCCTCTGTCTCCGGCGAAAGTGCGAGAGATGAAGGTGGCCCCTGAAGCCAGAGCCAAGCTCAAGGGGTTCACCGGAGGTTCAATCGCCCCGTGGGGGGTGGTTTTGGTAACGAACCCCTTGTTCGATGTGGGGGAGTATTGTCCCTTGGTTAGCGCATAAACCTGGTTATTCTCCACAATGTGGGTGATGTTGAGGTTGCGGCGCATGGTATGCAGGAAGTGGTTGCCCCCTATGCTGTACCCGTCTCCATCACCGGTGACAGCTATGACTACTAGTTCACTGTTAGCGAGCTCGGCTCCCGAGGCAACGGCTAAAGCCCGGCCATGGATCCCCATGAAACCGTTGACTCTCATATAGTCGGGCAATTTGCTACCGCAGCCGATACCAGAAGAGATCAATATCTGGTGGGGCAGAAGATCAAGTTCGGCCACCGCCACCTTGAGGGCCCCCAAGATATAGAAGTTACCGCAGGGGGGTGAGCCTGTACACCAAGTAGGTTTTTGATAGACAGTGAAATCAGTAGCTTTGACCATCGAAATCCTCCTTTTGGAAGCGGGTAAGGATATAGTCGGGCGAGAAAGGCCGCCCATCATATTTCAGAATGTTGGCTTGCACTTGGATCCCTGTCTCTTGCCGGATAAGGCCGGCCAGCTGTGCGCCGTAGTTCTGCTCCACCCCGATGACTCGCTTGGCCCCTCCCAAGATCCTACTCACCCTCTCTTTGGGGAAAGGCCAGACCTGGGGCAGATGGAGCATATTGGCATTCGTGCCCTCTTCGTTCAATCGGTCCACCGCCTCCCGCAAGGGGCCATAGGTGGAGCCCCACGTTACGAAGGTCACGTCTGCCTCCTCAGGCCCATAGAGTTCTGGCTGCCAAATATCCCCGCGCGCCGTCTCCAACTTCTTCATGCGTTTGTTCATCATGCGGATGCGGTTTTGCCTATCCTCCCAAATGTGCCCGTCGGGGCCATGCTCATCAGAGCTGACCGGATAGACCGCTTTGGGGTGGGACCCGGGCAGCGCCCGACGGGAGATGCCCGATTCGCTGAAGGCGAACCGCTGATACTCGCCTTCCAGCTCATCCAGCTCCTCTACGCTCAACAGTTCGCCCCGATCTATCTTCACCCCCTCAAAGTCGAAGGCGTCCAATTCAACGGTTCGCAAGGAGTTGGCCAGAAACTGATCGGAGAGCACTATCACCGGGGTCTGATATTTCTCCGCCAGATTAAAGGCCCTGGCCCCTGCCTGGAAGGCTTGTTCCACCGTGCCTGGAGTTAAAACCAGTCGGGGGAACTCGCCCTGAGAGGCATGGAGCATAAAACGCAAGTCCGACTGTTCGGTGCGGGTAGGAAAGCCGGTAGAGGGGCCGGCTCGCTGGGCCTCTACCACCACCAAAGGGGTCTCAGTCATCCCCGCGAGCCCTAAGCCCTCCACCGTCAAAGAGAAACCGCCGCCAGAGGTGGCGACCATCCCCCTGACCCCCACATGGTTGGCTCCTATAGCCATATTGATGGCTGCTATCTCGTCCTCGGTCTGCTTTGCCACGATGCCGTATTCATCGGCATGGGCGGCCATCCACTCCATGATCGCGGTGGCCGGCGTCATAGGGTAGGCCGAGATGAAGCGGCAGCCAGAAGCCAAGGCCCCCAAGCAGAAGGCGTGATTGCCGTGGATTATCATCCGCGAAGGACCACTTTCAACCTTCAAGCGGTGCTCGAAATCTCGGGCGTAGTTGTCTTGGCCGAATCGAAAACCGGCCTCGGCGACCTTGAGGTTGGAATCGACCACGCTCGCGCCTTTCTTTCCGAAGTTCTTCTCGATCACCCCAGCGATCTTCTCGAAACTATAACCGGTGATGCCAGCAGTCACACCGATAGCGACGGTGTTGGCCATCACTCGACGGCCGCCAATGTCCTCAGCGATCTCCACCAGCGGCGCGGGGAAAGCCCTGATCCCCTCATCCTGCAACTTCTCCACTCCAACCTTCAGTCCTTGGTCGTAGATTATCCCTCCCCCCTCAGCTATCTCAGACCGGTACTCCTCTATGGCCTGCTGGTTCATGGCCAACAGGAGGTGGACTTGTTCGTGGTGGGTATAGATATCGTAGGGGGCTACCCTTATCTGAAAGAAGTTCAGTCCTCCTCGGATGCGGGACATATAGTCCTGCATGGCGAAGATGCGTAGACCTCCTCGAACTAGAGCCTGAGCGAAGCCCGCGCCAGTTGATTCCACCCCCTGACCGGCCTCCCCTGCGATCTTGAAACTCATATCGTTTGTAGACATATTGCCTCCCTTGTAGGGCAGGGGTTGAGGCTTGACCCCTGACCGAAACACTTTACTCCTCTAACTTCTGGATTATGTCCTTGCCTACGAGCCTCGGCTTCGACCATGCACTGCAAGCCACGGACATGTCCCTCGATGACCTTCGACCCCCCAACGATCCATGTCTTCATTTTGGCTTCCATGGTTCACCGCGAATGGGGTAGGATGCTTCTGCCCCTGGGTGACGAAGGTATTGACGATGATTAGCCAAGATGGTCCCTCCACAGACTGCCGACACATCAATCCCAGCCACCGGTTGGCGCCCGATCGGGATGTAACCGGCGATACTTGGCTTTCAGTTCTTCCTTGGTCTCTTGATGGTCAGGGTCGAAGATGACGGCATCCACTGGGCAAACCAGGATGCATTGCTGCTCATCGTAGAAACCCACACACTCCGTGCACAGATTGAAGTCCACCTCGTAGACCTCTTCCCCCTCACTGATTGCCTCGTTGGGGCAGACTGGCTCACAGGCCCCACAGAGTATGCATTCCTCAGTAATGAATGTAGCCATGACTATTTACCTCCTTTGTCCTGTATTGATATCTTTTGTCGTGCGCCCGAAATCGCCATTGGGTGTCCGCTTCCCTCTTCATGGTGGCGCCAGTTTCGCATCATAAGGAGATGGCCTAAAGGGCAGAGAAGAAATATGGCGAACAGGAGCACGCTATCCAGCGAAACCCCTAGGACCCAGATGGCCGCGATGGCGGCCACGGGAAGCAGACAGCAAAGCAGCATTATCAGCGCATGTCTTCTATTCGTCTCTCTGTGTCGAGAGTCTGTTTGCATTCGATATCTCCTTGATAGTTGAGGTGGTGGTTCAGCGACTGACGCACAGCGAACGGCCAGCGAAGTATACCGTGTGCTCTAACCTACCTGTAACTCCGAGTGCAGCTGCAGCCACTTGACGATATCCCCGCGGTAGAGCAATCCAGCTAACTTCCCATCACTCAGAACCGGCAACTGAGCTACGTCACGTCCCATCAGCTTCTTCATAGCTTCCGCCGCTTCTTCCTCGGGAGTCGCCACGACCAGGTCGCCGAACGGAGTCATGATCTCGCGAACGGTGGTATTGTCCCAAGTGTCGCGTGACACGGCACGCACGTCCTCCAGTGTCACGAGCCCGACAAGCCGACCCTCATCCAGTACCGGGAAAGCGCGATGGCCCGTCGCCATAACGTTCTCCTGCACCAGGCTAGCAACGGAGACCTGGGACGGTACCGTTGGCGGGCGGGATCGCATCATACGCGCGACGGGCACAGCCTGGAGAGCATCTTGCATCACGACCTGCCGATAACTCTGCACGGAAGCTCCGTTTAAGAACCACCCGATGAAGGCCAGCCAAAGGCCGCTCACGAGGCCTCGACCAAGGAAGGGGATGTGCATCCCAAAGACCATCGCGATGCCAGTGACGATCATGACCCAGGCGACGCCTTGCCCCGACCATGAGGCCCACCGCGTGGCGCGGAGGAGATTACCGGTTGCGGCCCACAGTGTCGCACGCAGCACGCGCCCACCATCCAGCGGGAAGCCGGGTATCAGGTTAAAGAATCCAAGAAGGACGTTGATCGATCCCAGCCACATCAGAAGCATGGACAGGGCGTGGAGCCGCGCGATTGCTGCGGTCGGATCCGCCACGATCTCTCTCAACGGGCCGGCGCTCAAGGCAGCGAGCCATATGAAGAGGCCGCCGAGAACGAAACTGGTGATTGGGCCCACGATGGCCATGACGAATTCCCCCCGCGGTGAGTCAGGATCGCGCTCGATGTTCGATACACCGCCGAAGAGAAACAGCGTGATGCCGTGGATGTTTATACCTTGCGCACGTGCCACTAAGGAGTGCGCCAGTTCATGCGCCAGCACAGAGGCGAAGAACAGAATGGCGGCTATAATGGCGGTGCTCCATCTCAGCCCCGTTGACCACTCCGGATGAGATCCACCGAAGATCATGGCGAGACTCCAGACAATAAGGAAGAAGACAAGAAACCAGCTCCTGTCGATACGGATGTCGATACCGAAGATTCGACCGATATGAAAACCATTATGCACGATTTGCCTCCTTAGAACATTCTCTGCACGGTTGCACTACTACTTGAGATGACCTATTCATCTCCGCTTCGTCTCTCTGTGTGAAACGCCTATTCCTGTTTGACTCCTTCCTAGTGTGGCAAAGGTTCTTGCCCTAGACACGAGCGCATGGCAAAGGGTGAGCCAGCTACCGCCAGCCTGAAGCTTGTCGGTTTCCTGCGCTTTCATAGCAGTGTGAGCGACGGGTGGTATCAGTCCCCGTTCTTTCGGCATCATGGACAATCAGCTTCATCCCACTGAAGCCAACGATCTTGACTAGCTCACCGGGTCTCAGTTCACCTTCTGAGACAGCGCTCCATAATTCATTCCGGTAGCGGATCTGTCCTGCGGAGCTCCCACCCGTCACCACTGTGGCCGTTGCCCCCAGGAGCGCTTCACGTCCAGAATGCACTGGCTGCCTCATGGCGCCCATGATCTTGTAGTATATGAACACAGATATTGCTGTTATGATTCCATACATGGGAAGGGCCACCGCCCAAGGAAATATGATAAAGAGCCCCAAACCGACAATGGGCATGAAAAGTAACAAATGGCACCACACAGGAATCTCCCTTTATTCATTCAACTGTGACCAGCGTCTCCATGTCCTCCTCCGACATCTGGCCTACCTACTGGCCCGATGCACGAACGTCACCACCGCCGCCAGCAGCATCGTAGCGCATGTTACCCTCCTCCATTAGATCCCGCTCGAGGCTGTCTCTCAGGCACTAGTGGTGGACGGAGGGGTATGGCTGTACCTCCCCACCATACCCCTCCGCGACCGCATCGGCCTACTGATTGTGATGATACTCGTGCTTCACTTCGACCTTGATATGCTTATCGGGGCTCATCTCGAACGCCCTCTTGCATCCCAGGGCACAGAAGTAGTAAGTCTTACCCTCGTATTCACACTGGCCCGCAGCGGTCTCCTCATCCACCTGCATGCCACAAACTGGATCTCAATGCATTTTTCGCATTTTTCACTCCTGGTTTGACTTTGTCGTCCTGATTCGAGCTACGTCCTCTACTTCTTGTTGCTCTTAACCTTGATGACCTTGGGCTTGGAATCTGGTGCCTTAGGGACGTTCAAGGTGAGAATGCCATCTTCGAAAGAGGCTTCGGACTCATCCGGGTTTACGCCCTCGGGCAACGCAATCGACCTGGAGAATGATCCGTAGCGACGCTCGCGCCGGATGTAGTTCTCCTCCTTGATCTCTTCCTCGACCTTGGTCTCGCCGGAGATGCTCAAGATATTGCCGCTGATGGCGATGTCAATGTCATCTGCCTTCACCCCGGGGACTGCGGTCTTGACTACCACAGCATCCTCCGTTTCGTACATGTCCAACGCGAGGTCGCCGTCGCCAGGCACCAGCCATCCTCCCATACGCGGACGCACCAAGCTATCTTGAAATAGGCGATCCATGGCATCTCTCAAGGTCACAAAGTTTCCTAAGGGTTCCCATTGTACAATACTCATTGCGCATTATCCTTTCTATTGTATCTTGTTTTGTCCGTTGGCCATTATGTTCTTGCCTACTGGCCATAATGGTACTCGTGCTCTACTTTGACCTGGACATGCTAATCAGGGTTCTTCTCAAACGCCGTCTCGCATGCCGGGGCACAGAAGTAGTAGGTCTTGCACTCGTACTCACACTCGGCCACAGCGGTCTCCTCGTCCACCTCCATGTCACATCTTCAATCCTAATGCATCTTCATCCCTCCTTTCGATCCTGGCCTCCGGTAGAGCAGATACGCTCCCATCGCCAGCGCTATCGACAGCGCCAGGAAGAAGAGCATGAATACCGGCCACAAGAACATCATTCCCATCATCGTTTCGTCATCTCCTCTCCTCTAGATAGTAGAAGGTCTAAACCCCCTCAGTCGGAGGGAGTTGGTCACCACCAAGACCGAACTGAAGGCCATGGCCCCAGCGGCGATGGCCGGATTGAGCAGTATGCCAAAGAAGGGATACAGCACTCCGGCGGCCACA
>JBFFDV010000089.1:0-9715 GCA_041559215.1 Anaerolineae bacterium
GATTGCGCAGCTATCGCGAGTTGCCGCTGCGTTGGGCCGAATTGGGCACCGTTTATCGCTTCGAGCGCAGCGGTGTGCTTCATGGCCTGATGCGAGTGCGTGGCTTCACTCAGGATGATGCCCATATCTTCTGCCGACCCGATCAGATAGACGAGGAGATAAGCCGCGTCTTGGAGTTCAGCCTGTTCATCTGGCGCAGCTTCGGCTTTGAAGAGTACGAGGTCTATCTTTCCACTCGCCCGGACAAGTATGTTGGTGAGCCAGAGAGATGGGAGCAAGCTCAGGAGGCGTTACGCCAGGCGCTGGAGAAGGAGCGGTTGGACTACGAGGTAGATGAGGGGGCGGGAGCTTTCTACGGGCCAAAGATAGATATCAGCATCAAGGATGCCCTCGGCCGCCTTTGGCAGTGCACCACAATCCAGTTTGACTTCACCATACCTGAGCGGTTCGATATGACCTTCATTGCAGAGGATGGCAAAGAGGCGCGCCCCTACATGGTACATCGGGCACTGTTGGGTTCTCTGGAGCGGTTCTTCGGCATTCTTGTCGAGCACTATGCGGGGGCCTTTCCAGTCTGGCTGGCGCCGGTGCAGGCGATGTTGATCCCTATTACCGACCGGCATGTGGAGTACGCCCATCAGGTGGAGATGCAACTTCGGGCGGCTGGACTGCGCACCGAAGTGGATGTGCGCAGCGAACGGATGCAGGCCAAGATTCGCGATGCTCAATTGCAGAAGATACCGTACATGCTGATTGTGGGCGACCGCGAGGCAGAATCCGGCACAGTGGCGGTGCGTCTACGCACCGAGGAGGATTTGGGGGCCAGGCCGGTGGAGGAGTTCATCGCCATGGCTCAGGAGGCAATCGCGGAGAAGAGGGTGAACTAACTCGATATCTGACTTGACAACTTATCAGATTTCTGATATAATAGAACAAAGGTTCGAGAAACGCCACTCAGTTCATTCTGCCTCATAGTTACCGCAGGCGGAAGATCATGGATTTGCTGGAGAAGCTCGAGTCCCTTGGGCAGGATGCTCGTTTCGATGTGTGCACCCCGGGCGGGTCTCAGGGGTGGCGCCAGGACGACCCCCGTCGCTGGATCACGCCCACCGTGCTGCCCGATGGGCGAGTGGAGCCGCGTTTCAATGTTCTTCTGTCCAACGCCTGCGAGAAGGATTGTGCTTACTGCGGCAATCGCTGTGGGCGGGATTTTCAAAGGGTCAGCTTTCGGCCCGAGGAGTTAGCCGAGACCTTCTACCAGATGTGGCACGCCAAACTGGTGACAGGCCTCTTCCTCAGCTCGGCCGTCCATGGCAAGTCCTCATTGACCATGGAGCGGATGATCTCGTCCGTCGAGATTCTGCGCGGCAAGTACCAGTATCAGGGTTATGTCCATCTCAAGCTGATGCCTGGTGTTGATAGGGCCACTGTCGAGCGAGCGGTTCAATTGGCGGACAGGGTCTCGGTCAACCTGGAAGCTCCTAACCCTGAGCGGCTGGCCAGGCTTGCGGGCAAGAAGGACTTCTACGAGGAGTTGCTCAAGCCCCTCCGCTGGGTGAGCGAGATCATGGGGAGCAAAGGCCGAGACGTTCTGCCCGTAGGTCATACCACGCAGTTCGTGGTTGGAGCCTCCGATGAGAGCGACGAGGAGATATTGACCACCGTGAGCGGTCTCTACCGTGAGCTCCGGTTGGCGCGGGTCTTCTACAGCGCCTTCACACCTATCGCGGATACTCCTCTGGAGGATCATCCACCGACACCTCCCATCCGTGAACATCGTCTTTATCAAAGCGATTTCCTCCTCCGTCATTACAGCTTCACTCTGAAAGACCTGGTTTTCGACCAGCAAGGGAACCTGCCCACGGAAACCGACCCCAAAGCCCTCGCCGCCCTAAATCAGCCAGAGCGTTTTCCGGTGGAGATCAATACTGCCCCTCGGCAGGAGTTGCTGCGCGTGCCTGGAATAGGCCCTCGCTCTGCCAGCCGCATCCTCGAACTACGACGTAGGGGGGCTTTCCGCTCCTTGGGAGACCTCAAAAGGGTTGGGGCCTCAGCTCAACGGGCAGCCCCTTTCATCCTTCTCGGTGGCAAACGTCCCCCGTATCAGTTGAGCCTATTCTGATATCCATGCGAGAGCCGAGCTTTTCTGGAGGCTGCCAACTGTGAAGGGAGATGATGCGCTTTTTCCGAGAGGCTGGTCAAGTTCAGTGGAAGGGAGGTGGCCCTGGTGTTGGAGATAAAGGAGGAGACACAGCGAATCGTGGCCGCGTATAGGCCAGAGTCCAGCGATGAAACAGCGAAGGCTTTGCAGGAGCTGTGGTCCCAGCTTCCGACCAAGCCTGGTGGCGCCTTTCTGGTCAAGGCCGAGATTCGCGAGGAGTTCAAAGCGCTTGGTGTGCCGGTGCCGGTGTTGAAGGACATGGGGAAGGAGATCGGCAAGGTGGCGCGCAAGCGGGTGGATGATTTCCTGCCATTGGCCGTAGGGCTATGGAACGACTATGGCCGGGAGGGCCGCTTGGTAGCCAGTACTTTTCTGGGCAGTATGCAGTTGGCGGCCCCGCAACAGGTGATCCCCTTGATACATGAATTGGCGAAGACATGCGTCACCTGGGAGGATTGCGATCAGTTGGCCATGAGCGCGCTGGAGCCGATTGTGCGTAAGGAGCCAGCGGAGTACCTGGCCGTCTTGGAGCCGTGGGTCACTGATGCCAATAAATGGGTACGCAGGGCTGCCATCACTGTGATCGGGCGGTTGCCCATGAAGCAGCCAACCTATACGGAGAGATGTCTGGCGATGGTGGAACCAGCGTTGGGGGATGATGACCCCGATGTGCGACGAGCGGTCAGTTTCGCCATTCGCATGGGCGCGCGAGGGGACCCGAAAGTGGTGAGGTCTTTCATCGAGCGCCAGGCACATCGCACTGACCCAGCATCCATTTGGGTGCTCTGTGATGTGATCCGCAGCATGACCAAGAAGTTCCTGCCTCACTTCAGAGATCTGCTGCCAATATACGAGAGATGGCTGACGATGGTGAATGCAAAGTCGCAGCGCAGTGTGGAAAGTGCGATCAAGATTCTGCACTCGGCTTGAGGATGCCTGCACCTGATAGGTCCAGCGACCACAACCAATGGAAATCTACACTGAGGAGATAGAGGTTCGCTTCGAGAAGGAACCGACCGTGGAGAAAAGGCCCGGTCTGCCTGCTGCCTTCACCTGGCGGGGTCGTGAGTACGTCATTGTGGAACTGGTCAAGGAGTGGCACGATTACCGCAAACGGGGGAAAAGTAAGGCTCTGTACGAGAAGGAGAGGGGAAGCTACTGGGTGCACGCCAGTAGAAGGCAGGGCTCATGGGGAGTAGGGCGAGACTATTACCGGGTGCGCACTGAGGGTGGGGATGTGTTTGACATCTACTATGACCGCTCACCCAAGGGGCAAAAGCGAAAGGGGCAGTGGATCTTATCTCGCAGGTTGAGAGAAGAACCTAACTCCTATTGATCGCCTCTCTCCCTTTCCTTCGCCGTGATCCTCCACACGTGCCATATCCGCTGCAAGGCTGTCAGGTTGCTAAAGATGGCCAGGATGATCAAGGCGATGAGGGTCTGTTCCAGTATCAACCCCAACACCAACACGGCCAGGCGCTCGAAGCGGGTGAAGAGTCCGACCTTGCACTCCAGCCCCAACCCCTCAGCCCGGGCCCGGGTATAACTCACCATCAGTGAGCCGGTGATGGTCAGGTAGATCAACACGGTTTCCAGGGTTGACCCTCGATAGAGATACAGCAGCCCCAGGTAGAGAGCTATCTCGGCGAAGCGATCCAAGGTAGAATCGAAGAAGGCGCCAAAAGGAGTAGCCTTATCTGTCACCCGGGCCAGGGCGCCGTCCAGGGCGTCGAAGAGACCAACAGGGATCATGAGTAAGCCTGCCACCCTCTCGTGGCCCAAAGCCAATAGATAGCCCACCCCTAGAGTGGCCAGAAAACCAACCAGGGTCAGGATGTTTGGGGAGACCCCGGTCCGGCTGATAAGACGAGCTATGGAACTGAGCAGGCCCTTCGTCCGTTCCCGAAGCAGCTTCTCTCTCATGTCTAGCTCCTCTCTTCGAAGGGCTTCGCGCCTTTTGTTCGCTCCAATAGCTCCTGATAGTAGTCTAGAACCTGCAAGGCCACTTCCCGCCAGGAATACTGAGGGGCTTTGATCCGGCCTTGCTCACCCATCCTACGCTGCAATGCTGGATCTCTCAGGATGCGGATGATAGCCTCTGCTAGTGCTCTCTCGTTCTTCGGCTCCGCCAGCAGACCCTCCTTTCCATCGGTCAGCAGGTCTCGATAGCCGGGAATGTTACAGGCGACTATGGGTTTGCCAGCGGCCATAGCTTCCAGCAGAACGATGCCGAAGCTTTCAAATCCGATGGAGGGGGCGCAGAAGACATGACAACTGCGATAATAGCGGGGCAGTTCCTCATCAGAGACGGGTCCCACGAACTTGACGCCGGTAAGATGGTGTTCACGCGCGTAACGCAAGTGGCGGGCTATTTCTCTCCTCAGATAGGCGCCTACAACAATGAGGCGGGCCTGGGGAAACTCCTCTTTTACGTAAGGGAAGGCCTGTAGCAGGTAGCGAAACCCCTTTCTTGGTTCCAGGCGACCTACGAAGAGGATGTTCAGCTTTCCGTCGGCATATTTCTCCAAAGGGCGTACGTGCTCGCCCCCGAATCGATTCACATCTATGCCGTTGGGGATGATAGCGTATTCGCCGCCGAAGTAGCGAGCCACTGTATCTTTGGCTGCTTCGGATACGGCGATCTTGCCGTCGAGTCTATTGAAGAAAGGTTGGAATAGTCTCCTCGCGTATTGATAGATGAGATGGGTATCCCGGTAAGCGTGAAAGGTGCCCACATTGACCGCTCGCGAATGCCTCAGAGCGATCAGTGGTACGGGCAAGGTCAAGGGCTCATGAGCATGGACGATGTCGAAGGATTCTTGGTGCAATGCTTTTTTCACCCGCCAGTAAACAGCAGGTGAGTAGGGGATGCGGGCTTTGGAACCACTGAAGGGCATGGAAATCACCCTAGTCGTGGTCACCACGACATTGTCAGCCAACTTCTCTGGAGCTTCACCGACGCAAGGAGCGATGATCTTGACTTCGTGCCCTAGCTCTCGGAAGTGTTTATCCAGGTAGAATATGTGCTGAGTTACCCCACCGGGATAAGGATAATCATATGGTGAGACGAGCGCAATCCTCATCGTTGCTCGCTCTTTCGCCAGGAGTCTATCGCTCTCCTCAAATGCTGGCCGGGCATGATCACCAGGCTCTTCAACATCTGCTCCGCGGCGATGGACATCAAACGGCGATGATCATGGAAGTCCAGGAACCGTCCCTTAGCCTGGGTGCTCCTGTCCTTCAACGCACTGCGGAAGTCAGCAGCGGTCTTCCCTGGAAAGAGGGTGTATCCCGAACCTATGAAGTCCAGCGAATGAGCATCGCTACCTCCCAGCTCTGGAAGATGCCATCGCTCTCGATTCAAGGCCAATATCTTCTCATAGATTACTCGGCCGGCCAAGGTAGGGTTGAGGATTTCCAAACCCTCTAACGTAACATCCTCTCGTTCGTCCTGCATGATCCTCAGCAAGCCGTGATATCCTATGCTGCGGGTAAGCCAGCTCGTGGGATGAGGAGCTACACAAAACCCCCCTTGTTCGTGCACCAACTGGATCGTTCGGGTTAGGGGTAAGAGCATGCGGATGGGCTCTTCCAGGTCATAAGCCAGCAGATGGCCCTCCAAGGTGGTTATCTCCATCCCGACGATGAACTCAAAACGGTAGCTCCCTTTGGCCACCAGGTCTCTCGCTTCCAGGGAGCCCTCAATCAGGTCATGATCGGTGATGGAGATGAGATCCAGGTCGGTCTCGTGCTCTAAGTACTCGAGTATCTCGGCAACGCTAGGGATGGCGTCACCGGCCCCGCTATGAATATGTAGGTCTGCCTTGCCTAAACTAATCCCTGTGACCATCACTAGTATCTCGCCAGATGGGGTATAGCATTAGCCATTGTTCGGGATAGCGGCTTATCCACTGTTCCATCCTAGCGACAACTTTGCGTGAGTTAACTCGGACATCTAGTTCGAAGTCGCCAGTCTCCTCGAGTTCCAGCGCGGGTTCTATGTGCAGCGAAGCACTGTTGTCAGCCTGCCGCAAGCTGAAGGCAGTGACGATCCGGGCTCCGGTGCGCAGTGCAAGCTGCACATGCCCGTCGGGGAGGCGAGCAGGTGCGTCGAAGAACTCCACCTCGATACCGCTGTCTGTGATATCCCGATCCGCAGCCACGGCTACGGCCTCTCCCCTCCGCAAGGCTCGGACCAAACCTAGGAGGGGGCCGTCAACAGGCAAGAGGCTCATCCAGTCCCGCGCTCGAAGCTTACTAGTGTATTGGTACAACTTCTCCGGTTCAAGACGTTCGGCTGGCGTAGTGATCTTAACCTTCAGGATAGAGCCTATGGCCCACATAGCATCGAAGAGTCCGAAATGAGCTGAAGCTACGACCACGCCCTTGCCCTGCGCGAGAGCCTCCTCCAGGTTGTGCAATCCGATGATAGTGAGCGATGCCTTTATCTCATCATCGCTTAGCGCGTGCTTGTGGAAAAGGTCGTAGTAGTTCTTCAACAGGTTGCGGAACACCTCCCGCGCTGTGGCCTTGATCCTCGCTTCACCTGCTTCCTCGCCCATGACATGGGACAGGTTCTCCCCGACAGTCTTTGCTCCTGCAGAGTTAAGATAGAAGGCCAGCGCGCCTAACTGGGAAGCGATCCAGTAACCGAAGCGGGGAGGGAGGAGGGGGGCCACAGAGCCCAGCACTCGATACAGGTAGTATCGGAAGCTAGATTGGATCATGATTTTGCATGCTCCCTGGGCCACATGCGGCGGAACATGTACCACTGGTCGGGGAAGCGCCTGATCAAATCCTCCTGGATGCGTACTATCTGCTGAGTGATGCGTTGCACATCCGCGTCTTCATCGCCGGTGACTCCGAACTCCAGAGCTGGGTACATCTCACCTACGTAGTCATTCTCGGCGTTGCGAACCAGATATCCGGTGATTATCTTGGCTCCCGTGCGCAAGGCCAGAACCGCGGGTCCTATAGGCCAGAAGATGCGCTGACCGAAGAACTCCACCGGAGTGCCTTCACCGGGCGGCAAGGGGCGATCGATGACCAGACCTACGGCCTCATTGTGGCGCAGTGCCCGGAAAACCCGCTTCAGGGCGTACTCCATCGGGATCAGCTCTATACCCAATTTTGCCCGAAACTCGACGGCAAGACGATTGATCCTCTCATTGCCGAGAGTTTCGGACACCGCATTGACGGGATAGCCACGACTGGCCATGGCCAATCCTGCCACATCCCAACTCCCCATGTGGCTGGCTACTAGAATGACGCCCTTGCCGTGCTGAAAGGCCTTGTCCAGGTTCTCCCAACCCTTGCCTTTCAGCCTTTGATGCAATGTTGCCGGATCGGTACGAGTGATACGGGCGAAGTCCGACAGTAGCTTCAGGTAATTACGAAAGGAGCGCCTCGCTGTTTCCCGGATCTCTTCCTCACCAGCCTCAGGACCCAGCACATGGCGCATATTGTCGAGGACATTCCTCCTCCCCGTTGGCCAGAATATGTATACCAGATCACCGGCGATACTGGCTATCCAATAGCACAGCTTCAATGGCAGGTGTTGGGCGAGAAAGACCAGACACAACGCCAGCCAGTAGGCGATCATATGCTGTCCTCTTCAAGCGATTTCTCTTTGCTTCGGTCTCCTTATCGGTCCCTCTTGCCCTGAATGAACTCCTCTACCATTCTGTGAGCCTCATCGTCGGTATACTGTACAGGAGGCGTCTTCATGAAATAGGCGGAGGGGCCCGCCAAAGTGCCGCCGATACCTCGATCCAGACCTAACTTGCAGCAACGTACCGCATCAATCACCACTCCTGCCGAATTGGGTGAATCCCAAACCTCCAGCTTCAATTCGATGTTGAGTGGGACATCGCCGAAGCTGCGCCCCTCCATGCGGATGTAGGCCCATTTCCTGTCGGTCAGCCAGGGGACGTAGTCGCTGGGGCCGATGTAGATGTTGTCTTCGCCTATGTCGTAGTCCAGTTGCGAGGTCACTGCCCCGGTCTTGGAGATCTTCTTCGACTCCAGTCGGGCTCGCTCCAACATGTTCCAGAAGTCCATGTTCCCGCCCACGTTCAACTGGCTGGTGCGCTCCATCCTAACTCCCCGATCACGGAAGAGCCTGGTAAGCACGCGGTGTACGATGGTGGCTCCCACCTGGGACTTGATATCATCACCGACCATGGGCAGGTTAGATTCTTTGAATCGACTTTGCCAGTATTCCTCGCGGCCAATGAATACGGGGATACAGTTGACGAAACCGCAGCCGGCGGTGAGAACCTGTTCCACATACCACTTGGTGGCCATCTCGCTGCCCACCGGAAGATAATTGACTACTACATCGGTCTTGGTCTCCTGTAAAATGTGCACTATGTCTGAGGTCTTGCCAGGAGCCTTCTTGATGATCTGCTTCAGATATTTCCCCAGGCCATCATGGGTCATTCCTCGGTGGACAGGCACACCCAGGTTGGGCACATCATAGAAGCGATAGGTATTATTGGGATGGGTATAGATCGCTTCGGACAGGTCTTTGCCCACTTTATTGGCATCAATATCGAAGGCAGCAGTGAACTCGATATCGCGGATATGGTAGCCTCCTAGATTCACATGCATGATGCCTGGCACGATGTCTTTCTCTTTGGTGTCCTTATAGTAAAAGACACCCTGCACGAAGGCCGAGGCGCAGTTCCCCACGCCTATGATCGCCACTCTGACCTTCTTGTCGTCCTTCTTCTCTTTCTTCTCAGGCTTTTCCTTTTCGCTCTTTTCCTCTTCCAATTTAGCTCATAACCCCTTTCATAGAGTTTCCCACAACACAGGGCCTGCTTTGCCTCAGGCAGAACCCTCTCCTTGCCAACCTATAATACTACCGCAAAGGAGGAGAGGTGTCAAGAAACAGCACTGGCGCGAGCCGGTCTGACTCTGGGCAGGGCGAGCTCCATATGCTATAATTGCTAGCCATGAGGCCAAAACGGCATGACCTGCAATCTATGACCCTCATCTTTGTGGTTGCTCTCGCTATGCGGTTGATCCCTGTCTTGCTGACCATGGACATTGGGATCGCTCTGGATGATATGTTCCAATACGATACCCTGGCCGAGAGCATAAGGCTAGGCAAAGGATACACCTGGTATGGGGGTATGCCCACCGCTTTCAGAGCTCCTCTCTACCCCCTCTTCTTAGCCATCGTCTACGCCCTATTTGGGCATCGGTTTCTGGCAGTCAGGATCATCCAGGCTGTGATTGGGGCTGCGCTGCCATTGATGGTCTATGTTCTGGGCCGAAGGTTGTTCAACGACCGTGTAGCCAGGGCAGCCTCTTGGGTGACGGTTTTCTACCCTATGTTTCTCTTCTACCCTCTGGCACTGGTCACGGAGAACCTTTTCTTCTTGCTGGTACCGCTGACGGTGCTCTATTTGCTCAAGGCTATACATACCGCTCGCAGAGTATACTATCTGCTGGCAGGCTTGCTGTTGGGCCTGTCCATCCTTACCCGCTCGGTTATGGCCGGATTTGTATTGTTGATACTGCCCTGGCTATGGTACTATGTCTCGC
>JBFFDV010000090.1:0-9673 GCA_041559215.1 Anaerolineae bacterium
CGTCGTGGAAGATGGATATGCCTTCATATTTCTGCGGATTCAAGTTGAAGTATATATTACGGCCACTCTCCAGGGAGATCTCCCTCTCCGAGGACATCCCCCCCATGACCACACCTACGCGCAACTTCTTGCTCTCTTGCTCAGCCATCCCTCTCTCGCTTCTCGGCTCCCCCCTACAGTGGTCCCCTCTTGGCAGCGTGAGCCTCCAGGGCCAGTTCGATCATACGGTCAAAAAGCATCATCGGATTGAGGCCGATGTCGGCCGCTTGGTGAAACAAGAAGGAAGAAGGGGACATGCCAGAGGAGGAGTTCGGATCGGTGATCAATACTCGGTCACCGTTCACCAAGAAGCCGTCAATGCGACCGTAGTTCTTCATACCCAGAGCTTTATAAGCCTTCAAGACCTCCTCCTGTATCTTAGCCAACACTTCCTTGGACACGCGGGCTGGCGTGATTTTCTGCGATTGCCCTGGCATATACTTGTCTTCGTATGTCAGATAATCGTTCTTCGTTGCGGTCTCCGTGGGCACCAGCGCTTGCAGTTCGTCGTTGCCGAGCACGATGCAGGAGAACTCCAAGCCGGACAGGTACTCCTCAACCAGCGCCAGGTTATCCCATGAGAAAGCCTCCTCCAAGGCGTCATCTATATCGCTCTCTTTGCTGACCACCGAGACGCCGATGCTGGAGCCCTCGCGGTCAGGCTTGATCACGCAGGGCAAGCCGATGGTCTGCATAATCTGCCCACGAACGGCCTCGGGATTCTCCTCCCAATCCAGGTCCTCAACCAACAGTTCTCGCGCTACCTCAACCCCCGCCAGCTTCAACACCCTGTGAGCCATGTACTTGTCCATACATACGGCCGAGGCCAGCACCCCTGAGCCGGTGTAAGGTATCTCTAAGAGCTCCAAGACCCCCTGGATGCAGCCATCATCACCATATTTGCCATGCAGGGCGATGAAGGCAAAGTCGATCAGGGGCCGCAAGTCCTCATAGTACACCCTCTCCCCTTCCCCCTCCAGACGAACGATTATGTCTGCAGTGGTGTTCTGGATCAGCAACTTCTGGGGTATATGCCACAGCCGCCCCTGGAGATCCATGAAAAGGGGAATGGCGGTGTACTTCTGCGGGTTAAGGTGCACGCACACTTGTCGCCCGCTGGCCAAAGAAGCCTCTCTCTCCGAAGAGATGCCACCCAGAATCACACCTACACGCATAACAGATGCCGTTTCGCCCATGCTCGTATAGAAAGACATTTCGTATTATAGCAACTGGCAAGATAGGAGGCAAGGGTAGGCAACTGTGCGCGGTTGCTTCTAGGGGGAAACTTGTCCTAGCTCTCGTGTTCCTGCACCACTTGGCGCAGTGCATCGGGGACCCGCATAGGCCGGCGGTTCTCCTTATCCACATTAACGGCCACGATATGGCCAGTGGCCACCAGTCGATCCGATCCGTCCTTATAGATGGAGAATTCAAAGGTGAGGCTGCTATTGCCTATTCTGCCTACACGCGTGTGCACATTCAGCACTTCGTCGTAATAGGCTGGGGCCTGGTGACGGCAGAAAGACTCTACATAGAGAAGATCCATCCCATCGTCCAAGAGATCCTGGTAGCTGTACCCGATGGCCCCCATATACTCTATCATGGCAACATCGAAGTAGGTATAGTAGTGCCCGAAGAAGACGTGGCCCTGAGCGTCGGTCTCCACATATCTAACCTTGATGGGATAGTGAAACTTGAACTTGTCGCTCATGCTAGTGCTAAACCTCCGCCCGTCACCCAGCTAATCCAACTCAAATCAATGCTCGCCGGTCAAGGGCACGAACCGGACATCGCCCATGTTACGGAACTGGGGCTCTCCGCCCTCCTTTGTGATGAGCCAGAGCGTCTGAACAAAACCTATAGGACCCACAGGGATGACCAGGCGACCGCCTTCCTTCAACTGCTCGATGAGAGGCTGCGGCACATGGTCGGGCGCGGCGGTGACGATAATGGCATCATAGGGGGCATGCTCTTTCCAGCCGTAGTAGCCATCTGCGTGCAGGACCTCGATATTATCGTACCCCAGTCTCTTCAGCTGCCTTGTCGCCGAGTCTGCCAGTTCAGGGATGATCTCCACCGTGTAAACCTGGTTGGTTATCTCTGCCAGTATAGCCGCCTGGTAGCCTGAGCCGGTGCCGATTTCCAGCACCTTGTGACCCCTCTCCAACTCCAGCAACTCCGTCATCAGCGCGACGATATAGGGCTGAGAGATGGTTTGACCATAGCCAATGGGCAAGGGGTGATCGTCGTAGGCCTGATCAAGATATTCATCCAGGACGAATTCATGACGCGCTACGGTCTTCATCGCTCGTAGGACCTCAGTGTCACGGATGCCGCGCAACTCTATCTGACTGCTCACCATGCGCTCCCTTTCCTGGGCATAACTATCTTCCTGAGCCGTAGAACTGGATGACGGAGCGGTAGCCGATATTGCGGGTGAAGCCACTTCCTCTCCTCCCTTGGGACCTCGAATCATCCAGACACGCATAGCCCAGATGAAGAAGAGAAAAACGACGAAGGCAGCAACAGCCGATATGACGATAATGGTTCGACGCTTCCACATTGCCATTCTCGCTTCTCCTGTGGACGGCTCGAAGTACCTATCCGGAAACTGGTAACATAGCCCCTTGTGGGCGGGTTTCACGGGCACAAGGCCCTAGGCTACAGACTTTTCGGATCGGCTCAAAGTGACTTTGCCTTGATTTTACCACTTCCAAGGGTGCATATCAAGCAAGCGTTGCGCAGCAGAAGCCCGGGCAGTGCGAGGGGCCTGCACTGAGCCTGATGAGGGATGGCCCCTCGCCCCTCTTCCCCCCTACATATTGGGGCTTGCACCCAACCGCTGCGCAAGCCCCGAGCATCAAAATCCTTGACGGCAGATATGTAGCATGTTATAATCATCGGGCGAGGCACTCGCGCTTATGCAGCGACCAGGGGGCAAGAATGTCTGAGAAGATGAGAGCCGTAATCAAGGCTAAGGCAGCGCCAGGGGCTGAGATGGCCATGGTGGAAATCCCCCAGGTCGCCCGAGGAGAAGTGCTCGTCAAGGTGAAGGCTACCTCTATTTGCGGCACCGACCTGCACATCTACAAATGGGACCCCTGGGCTCGGAGTCGAATCAAGCCGCCGATGGTATTTGGACACGAATTCGCAGGCGAAGTAGTTGAGCTTGGAGAAGGAGTGACCACCCTCAGACCAGGAGACTATGTCTCTGCCGAGACCCACATAGTGTGCAATGTCTGCTATCAGTGTCGTATAGGTGAGGCTCACATTTGCAGCAATTTATCCATCATCGGCGTGGACCGGCCGGGCTCTTTCGCTGAGTATATCACCATACCAGCGGATAATGGCTGGCTGAACCCACCAGACATGCCACCAGAGGTAGCCTCGATACAAGAACCCTTCGGAAATGCGGTGCATACCGCGCTCTCCACAGAACTGGCAGGTAGGACGGTACTAGTGACAGGTTGCGGACCGATCGGCTTAATGGCCATTGGCGTCGCCAAAGCGGCAGGCGCAGCAGCGGTCTATGCCACTGAAGTCACGCCCTATCGCCTGGCGTTGGCTTCACACATGGGACCAGACCTAATCCTCAATCCTACGGAGGTGGATGTGGTGAGCCAGATTATGACCGCCACTCACGGGTTTGGAGTCGACGTGCTGCTAGAGATGTCTGGAAACCCCTCGGCCATACACGAGGGGTTCGCTGTCTTACGCAGCGGAGGCTACGCCGCTCTGCTGGGACTGACCTCTGGGCCGATAGAATTGGACTTGAACGATGAAATCATTTTCAAGGGCGCTACAGTGTACGGAGTTGCCGGTCGCAAAATATGGGAGACCTGGTACCAGACGAGAGCTCTACTTAGTTCCAGAGCTGTGGATGTAGGTCCCATCATTACTCATCAGCTACCCCTGGAAAAGTTTGAGGAAGGGCTCAAGCTGATGAGCGCAGGGCAGTGCGGCAAGGTGGTGCTGTTTCCATAAGATGCGAGCGTTTCTAGCACAAGGATTAGTAGAAAGGAAAGGGGATAATGACCAAGGACAAGACAGCATTCGTCAGAGAAGATATTGAGAACTTAAAGGAGCAGGGCCTCTATATCACCATTCGCACTATCGGCTCGTCTCAGGAAGCCTCGGTAGTGGTTGATGGGAAGCGGGTGCTTAACTTCTGCTCCAACAACTATCTGGGCCTAGCAAACCATCCCAAGATGAAGGAGGCGGCCAAGAACGCTATCGAGCAGTTTGGTGTGGGACCGGCCGCCGTACGCTCCATCGCCGGCACGATGACTCTGCACCTGGAATTGGAGAAGCGTCTAGCCGAATTCAAACAGGTGGAGGACGCCATATCCTTCCAGTCGGGCTTCAATGCCAATCTGGCCGTCATCCCCGCACTGGTGGGTCGAGACGATGTGATCTTCTCCGATGAACTGAACCACGCCAGCATCATAGATGGCTGCCGTCTGTCTCGAGCCAAGATTGCCCGCTTCGAGCACCGCAATGCTGACTCGCTGCGAGATGCCGTCGAGAGGGAGACCGAATATAGAAGGCGGCTCATCATCACCGACGGCGTCTTCTCCATGGATGGAGACATCGCTCCTCTGGACAAGCTGGCCGACATCGCCGATGAACACGGCATCCCACTGATGACCGATGATGCTCATGGTGAGGGAGTGCTCGGACGAGGCGGCCGAGGCATCGTTGATCATTTCAACCTTCATGGCCGAGTAGACATCGAGGTAGGTACGCTCTCCAAAGCCTTCGGCGTCGTCGGAGGCTATGTAGCGGGAAAGAGAGAGATAGTGGAATGGCTGCATCAGCAGGGACGGCCCTTCCTCTTTTCCAGCGCCGTGACGCCTGCCGATGTGGCGTCCTGCATTGCGGCTGTGGATTTGCTGGAGGAATCGACGGAGTTGGTGGATAGGCTATGGGACAACACCCGCTACTTCAAAGCCGAGATGAACAACCTGGGGTTCGATACAGGCCAGAGCGAGACGCCCATAACCCCGGTGATGCTAGGGGAAGCGCCGGTGGCTTTCGAGTTCTCCAAGAGGCTCTTTGATGAGGGTCTCTTCGCGATGGCTCTGGGGTTCCCCACCGTGCCCCAAGGCAAGGCCCGTATCAGGGTCATGCTCTCCGCTATGCACGGCCCCGATGAACTCGATCAGGCACTGGGAATCTTCAAGAAGGTAGGACAGGAGATGGGGGTGATTTAGTATTAACCCTCCGCTTCCAGGATAACCACCTCGCCCGGCCAGAGCTTCTTGAATCTATCAGCGTCGGCGCGAGAGCCCACGATCCCACCGTAATGCATGGGGATGACTATCTTGGGTTTGATCTTGTTGGCAGCCTCCACCGCCTCCTCTGCCGTCGCTACGTAGACGCCGCTCACAGGCAGCAGAGCGATGTCCACCCCCAGCCCCTCCATCTCGGGTATGGGATCGGTATCGCCAGCATGATAGATGGTCGTGCCCTCCACCGTCAGGATGTAGCCCACCCCTCCAGCCTCTCGGGGATGAAACTCTTTGGTGACGTTATAGGCGGGGATGGCCTCGATGGTCAAATCTCCAACGCTTACCTTGTCACCGGCTTTCACCAATCGCATGTCGCCCTTCAGTTTCCCCTTACAGTTCTCGGCGGCGACGATGACCGTGTCCTCCTTCTGTATCTTGGCCACGTCCTTCGGACTGCAATGGTCGTAGTGATCGTGCGTGATGCAGATGACATCTGCCGGTTCAGGCTTGCCTCTCAATTCATAAGGGTCTATGTAGATCGTCTTCGTTGCGGCGATTCTAAAGCCGTCGTGCCCCAGCCATGTAATGTTCTCCAGCATACTTCTCCTCCCAATCATTCATCCTGAGTGCATACACAGACTATAAGTGAGGACAAGCTCTCGAGTCAAGGTGAACAGGTAGAGCGAGAATCAGGATTAGCCGCCCACGCAAGATCACGCTCCTTCCAACCCTCACCCCTCTTTGGACCCGCCCCGCCTCTCGTCAACCATCTTTAAGAAGTAACGGTGAAAGCGCGTATCGTCGGTCAACTCCGGGTGAAAAGCCGTGGTCAGCAGGCCGCCTTGACGAGCAGCGACGATAAGTCCGTCGGTCACGCGCGACAGAACCTCAACCCTCTCGCCGACGGACGCAATCAGAGGAGCCCGGATGAAGACGGCGTGGAAAGGACGCCCTTTCTCGTACGGTTCGCTGACTGCCTCCAGGACCGGGACAGAGATGTCAGCCTCAAAACTGTCAACCTGCCGTCCGAAGGCATTGCGTTCAACTGTCAGATCCATCACCCCAATAAGGGGTTGTTCTATGCCTTCGACATCCTTGGCCAGGAGGATCAAACCAGCGCAGGTACCCCAGATGGGCAGGCCCCTGCGGGCCATCTGCTTGATGGGCTCTACCAGGCCGTAAGTTACAGCCAGTTTACCAATAGTGGTGCTCTCGCCTCCAGGGATGATCAGCCCCTGCAGGTCGTCCAACGCCTCCGGCAAGCGTACCTCAACCGCTTCCACGCCCAGGCTGCGTAACATCTTAACATGTTCTATGAAGGCCCCCTGCAAAGCCAGGACCCCGATTTTGCTCATCTGCACCTTTGCCTTTCCCTAATGGGGGCCAAGAAGCCTACCAGCCCCGCTGAGCTAGCAGCTCCGCCTCCGGGATCTCCGAGATCTCCAGGCCACGCATCGCCTCGCCCAATCCCTTGCTGATCTCCGCAATGACGGCTGGATCATTGTAATGAGTCACGGCCTCCACGATGGCCCGGCCCCTCCTTGGAGGATCGGCAGACTTGAAGATTCCACTGCCCACGAAGACGCCGTCCAAACCCAGTTGCATCATCATCGCCGCATCGGCAGGAGTAGCGATACCCCCGGCAGCGAAATTGACCACCGGCAGCCGCCCCAGCTGTGCGGTCTCGACCACTAGCTCGTGGGGAGCGCCCATCTCCTTGGCCGCAGCCATCCACTCCTCAGGCGCCATGTGCTGCAAGCGACGTATCTCGCCCAATACAGCCCGGGCGTGGCGGACCGCCTCCACCACGTTGCCCGTACCTGCCTCGCCTTTGGTGCGGATCATGGCTGCTCCCTCACCGATCCGGCGGAGAGCCTCCCCCAAGTTGCGGCAGCCGCAGACGAAAGGCACGCTGAAAAAGCGCTTGTCTATGTGATTTTCCTCATCGGCCGGGGTCAAAACCTCGCTCTCATCAATAAAATCCACCCTCAAAGATTCCAAGACCTGGGCCTCGACGAAGTGGCCAATGCGGCACTTGGCCATAACTGGGATAGTGACCGCCTCCATGATCTGGAGGATGAGCTCAGGATCGCTCATGCGCGCCACCCCACCGTGGGCACGAATGTCAGCCGGTACCCTCTCCAGGGCCATGACGGCGCAAGCCCCGGCTTCCTCCGCTATCATAGCATGTTCCGGGGTGACCACATCCATGATCACGCCCCCCTTCAACATCTGGGCCAGGCCCCTTTTGACCGTCTCCGTTCCCGTTTCCTTCTCCACAGCAACCTCCCCTAACACCAGGATTTGATTCACCTTCATTATACCGAAAAGCAGCCCATTTAACAAGCTTAATGAGGCTTGGACTTGCGCAGCAATTAGGCACCAGCCCCAGGATACGGGGGTATGAAAAGTACGAGGGGCCTGTCCTGAGCGGAGTCGAAGGAACACCCCTCGTGCTCCCCAGGCTTTTGCTGCGCAACGCCGGCTTGGACTTGCGCAGCGATTGGGCGCAAGCCCCGATACGTAGGGGGGTAAAGGCCGAACTGTCCGCAGGGTCGGAAGTTGAAATGAAAGAAGATCGTATTTATAATCTAGGAGGCGCAGCACAGATTGAGTTCTACGCACGATGGAGTTGCGATGAAGATCGGCATACCCAGAAGCCTATTCTACTTCAAACATCCGCATCTTTGGGTCACCTTCTTCGAGGAACTGGATCAGGAGGTCGTCCTTTCTCCTCCGACAAATAGGACTGTGTTGGAGGCGGCCGTCAGGTATGGTGAGGACGAACGTTGCCTCGCAGTCAAACTGGTCTTCGGCCACATTTCATATCTCTCGGACAAGTGCGACGCCATCTTCGCCCCGGCCTACTATGGTTTGCAGCCCGGCCGCTACAGTTGTCCCAAGTTCCTGGGTGTGCCCGACATAAGCAAGAGCATCTTCCGTGATGAAGTTCGTTTCCTCCGCTGTGAGGTAGACAATGGCGAGTTCGAACCGGGCATGCTGCAATTGGCAAGTGATTTCACCAATGATCGGCAGAAGATCGAGTACGCGGTCGAGCGCGCTCTCGACAGCCGAGCAGAGTACAAGCACCGGCTCCACGAGAAATACCAGCAGCAGTTGGCCTCTGAGAAACCCAAGATCTTGGTTGTCGGTCACGCCTATGTGGTCCACGATTCCTACGCCAACTTGAACCTCTTGGCGAAGCTGAAAGACAGGGATATGGAAGCCATCACCGTTGACAGCGTGCCGTCCGCGCCTCACGAATCCTTTCTGATGTGGGACTTCGCCTATGAGACCATGGGCCAACTGAAGGAAGTGCTGGAACGGGACATCGCTGGAGTTATAGTCCTCAGCAACTTCAACTGCGGAGTGGATGCCATCACCGTGCCCTTCATCGAATATGAAGTAGAACAACGCGACATACCCTGTATGCATCTGATCTTCGATGAGCACACAGGTGAGGCAGGGATCATCACCAGGGTGGACACCTTCGTTGATACTGTGAAGATGAGGAGGCGAGCGTGAGGGAGAGGATCTTCACCATGCCGCACTGTGGCAATTATTTGATACCCTTTAAGGGGGCAGCCGAGCAGCTTGGCGTCAAGATTATCATTCCTCCCCCTATCACCAACGAGACCATAGCTTTGGGAGCCAGATACAGCCCCGAGGGCATCTGTTTACCCTTCAAGGTCATCATCGGCAACTATTTGCAGACGCTGGATCAAGGGGCCAACACTATCGTCTTCTACACCAATACCCAGGCTGGTTCCAAGAAGCATGGCGGAGGCGGGGGAGGCATGTGCCGCTTTCGGCATTACGGTCATCTACAGCAACTGGTTATGCAGAAAATCGGAAGAGATGTGGAGTTTTTCGTCTTGGGAGAAGGTAGCCTGATCCAGCAGGTAAAGGAGATGACCGGCAGGGGGACTTGGGAGATCATCCGCGCCTTGAGAGTGGCCATCAAGAAACTGCGCCTCATCGAGATCGTGGAAGAGCTATCATGTCACTATCGCGCTATAGAGAAGCATCGAGGCGCGACCAGCAAAGCCCTGAACAAGGGGCTGAAGGTACTGGAGAACATACACGATTTCAAGGAACTGAAGAGGCTGAATCCTGAGTCTTTCTTCGCCCACATAGAGACCGTGGACCGGGAACCGCTACGCATAGGGGTGGTAGGGGAGTTCTATCTTTTGGTGGAACCCACGAGCAACTGCCACATATACGAGATGCTCGGCGAATTGGGTGCAGAGGTTCACAAGCATCTCAGCCTGAGCGAGGCGATACTTCGCTATCCGCCCGGTTTCGTGCTGGGCAAACTGATGGCCTGGTGGGTAGACATGCGTATTCCACCCCGTTCGGAGATCGCGGAGATCGCCAGACCTTACCTGACCTGTTCGGTGGCC
>JBFFDV010000091.1:0-9559 GCA_041559215.1 Anaerolineae bacterium
CTACATATTGGGGCTTGCGCCCAATCGCTGCGCAAGCCCAGTGAGTGGCAAAAAACCACGAAGATGATATAATAATCCGTGGAGAATCCTGAAAGGAGATAGATATGCCACAGTTTCCCGATCTTACGGAAATCCTTGCCACGTTGGGGCTCATCGGTCAGGTGCTTTTCTGGGTGACCGGCGCCTACTTTGTTGCTTTCTGGTTCAGCCTCATCGTCTGGACCTTTCGCGACATCCGTGCCCGTGCGCGAGACCTCTTCAGCCAGGCGTTGGGGACACTTCTGGTCCTGCCCCCGCCCCCCCTCAACCTGGCAGGGCTCGTCCTCTACCTCATCCTTCGACCGCGTGAGACGTTGTCTGAGATGTATGAGCGTTCGCTGGAGGAGGAGGCGCTGCTGCAAGGGATAGAGGACGTAGATGTTTGTCCCGCTTGCAAGCAACTGATTGAACCCGATTATGTTATCTGTCCTCAATGTTACACGACGCTGAAAAGGACGTGCCCCGATTGCGGCCGTCTGATGGAGCTAACTTGGACTGTCTGCGCCTACTGTGGCGGTAAAACCGCTCAGCAACCGCTACCCGCCTCCGCTCCGGAGGAGGTGCCCGTAGAAGAATATCGTGAGCCCCAGTGACGTATCAGTCATTGTCACCGTCAAGAACGAAGCGTCCGCCATCGGCACGTTGCTGGATTCCCTTCAAGCACAGACGCGCCGCCCGTCGGAGGTCGTGATCGTTGACGCGGGCTCAACTGATGGGACGGTGGAGCGGATATACCTCTACGGCGACAAGCTACCCATCAAGGTGCTGGTGCGGGAAGGCTCGAACATCTCCCAAGGGCGTAACGAAGCCATCGTCGCAGCCAGTGGGGAGATAATCGCCAGCACCGATGCCGGGGTGCGGCTGGTTACCGAGTGGTTGGAGGAACTCACCCGCGCTTTCGAGGATGAGAACTCGATAGATGTGGTCAGCGGCTTCTTCTTGCCCGATACCCACACCGTCTTCGAGATAGCTATGGGAGCCACAGTGCTGCCGGTTCTGGCCGATGTCAAGCCCGACCGTTTTCTCGCCTCCAGTCGCTCCGTGGCCTTCCGCAAGAAAGCATGGGAAAAGGCGGGAGGATATCCCGAGTGGCTAGACTACTGTGAGGATTTGGTTTTCGACTTCGCTTTACGCGATGCGGGCTGCAGGTTCTCCTTCGCCCCACGTGCCCTGGTTTTCTTCCGCCCCCGCTCCAATCTGCGAGCTTTCTGGTGTCAGTACTTCCAATACGCGCGGGGCGACGGAAAGGCCGATCTCTGGCGAAAGCGCCACGCTATTCGCTACCTCACTTATCTCGTCGCCGCCCCGCTAGTCATCATCATGGGCTTCTTCCATCATCCTCTTTGGTGGTTCCTGCTCCTAGGTGGCGTGGCCTTCTATCTCTGGGCTCCGTACAAGCGGCTATGGTGCATGATGAAGGATCTGTGGTGGCCAGATAAGGTGAAAGCTGTCCTGTGGGTACCCGTTATCCGCGTGTGGGGCGATGTGGCCAAGATGGCCGGGTATCCGGTTGGAGTGTGGTGGAGAATGCGACATAGGAAGCACCTGCCAACTCTACCTAGATAACCTCACCCGAGCGTATGAGATATCCTGGGCGCTGGGCTTCGCGCTCCTCGTCAGCAACCTGGCGTTCGATCGTTGCGTTGAGCCTGAGCCCTAATCCAACACACCATGAAGGGTCGAATTCTACTCATTAACCCCTGGATCTATGATTTCGCGGCCTACTGCGAATGGAGCGAGCCGCTGGGCCTGCTGTCCATAGCCGCTGTCCTGCAGCAGAACGGCTACCAGGTCGCCCTGATTGATTGTCTGGACCGACATCATCCCCTGTTGGAGCCCAAACCACGCCAGGATGCCTACGGCTGTGGCAAGTTTCCCAAGACGATCATTGAGAAGCCTGCGGTGCTGAGTCACGTACGCCGTCGTTTCGGCCGATACGGCCTCTCGCTCGAACTGTACGAAGAAGAGGTGCAGTCTCAGCCCCGCCCCGATGTCATCATGGTCACTTCAGGCATGACATATTGGTATCCGGGGCCTTTCGAGGCTATCAAGAGAGCGAAGGTGCGATTCCCTGATGTACCGGTTGTTCTGGGTGGAACCTACGCCACCCTGTGCTATGACCATGCCAAAGACAACTCAGGCGCTGACTATGTCATCAGGGGAGAGGGAGAACTCCAGGCTCTGCGGCTCGTAGATAACTTGACTGGGAAAACCTCGCACTACACCGCTTTCACCTCAGGTTTGAACTCTCTGCCCCGACCTCTCCACGAGTTGCGCCGCAACCAGGGATATGTGGCCATCGAGACCTCCCGAGGGTGCCCTTTCGGTTGCACGTATTGTGCTTCCTCCTTACTTCACCCGTATGGGTTTCGACGGAAAGACCCACATCGAGTGGCCGACGAGATACAATACTGCTATCGCGAACTGGGGATGCGCGACTTTGCTTTCTACGACGACGCGCTGCTGGTAGACGCTGGCAGCCATATTCACGCCATTTTGGATGAGATTCTGGAGCGCCACCTGGATTGCCGCTTTCACACTCCCAATGGCCTGCACATTGGCTTTATTGATGAAGCCCTCGCGGCCAAGATGTATGAGGCTGGGTTCAAGACCGTTAGACTGGGCTTGGAGACCTCCGATGCGCGGGAGCAACTCCGTACCGGCACAAAGGTAAACAACGAACAGTTCCAGCAGGCCATTCAGAACCTGAAGAGGGCCGGATTCCAAACTGCACAGATCACCACCTACATCTTGATGGGCTTGCCAGGACAAAGTGTTAGCGAGGTGATGGACAGCGTCGCCTTCGCTCATAAATGCGGAATTCAGGCACAGATCGCCTTGTATTCCCTTATCCCTGGCACCATTGAATGGGAACGAGCGGTTCGGGAATGGGGTTTCGACGCCCGAGCTGATCCCCTGCTTCACAACAACTCCATCTATCCTTTCCCGTGGAATCGAGCCTGTTTCGAGGACTTCGAGAAAGTAAAGGCCAGAGCCCTCGCTGGTAACCGCGCCCTGATCACCCGAAGTTAGTTCATCCCCGCTTCTGAGGTTGAAGCAAATCCTACTTTCATTTTCAGAGATGTTGTATTAGAATATCAATGAAGTACCTTTGCGATTTCCGCGCTGAGGTTTTCAAGATAGGAGATAGAACGGTGGCTAAGGTAAGAAGGAACGATCCCTGCCCTTGTGGTAGCGGGAAGAAGTATAAACATTGCTGTCTCAGGAGAGATAGCGCAGCCAAATCTGAGGTCATCACCCGTGACAGAGCCTGGCAGACGATGATGGACAAGCTGCTCGATTTCTCAAGAGAGGATCGCTTCCGGTCAGATCTCATATCAGCATTTGATCTCTTCTGGAACGGGAGCTACACCCTGGAGGAGACAGATAAGCTGAATCCGATGCAAGTCATGAGTTTTCTAGACTGGTATGCCCATGACTACCACACCGCTGCCGATGGCCAGAGGATAGTGGAGATCTTTCTGACAGAGCGAGGTTCTACCTTATCTGAGCAGGAACTGGAACTCCTGGAGGCAGCCCAGGACTCCATTTTCAGCGCCCATGAGGTGGCAGATGTCCAGGAGTGGAAGACCGTCAAATTCCTCGATGCCTTTCAAGAATTGGAATACGAACTGCAATACACCTCCGTGCTGGAAGGAATCGCGCCGGGACAGCTACTATTGGGACGTTTGGTGACAACAAACGGTTTCCGTCGCTTTTCCTGGATCACTACCCTCGTGCCGCCTGAATTTGAGGATGAGTTGAAATCCTACATCCAGGAAATGTTCGCCAAATATCAAGAAGAGCACTATCAGACGTCTTGGAAGGAGTTCCTACGACAGAGAAGTTATCTCTTCAACCACTTCATGCTTAAGGTGCGAGGCGAACTACCTTCGCCCAAGGTCTTTTTACCCTACAGAGATGAAGAGGAAGTGGAGGCTCGTCCCCTTGTCCTCACCCCAGAGAGTGTGCAGCCCAAAGAGCGTCCTTCGGTGCTTGTCCCAGGTCAAAAGGGCGGAGAGACCCCTCCTACTGTTCTCGTCCCGGGTAGAGATGATTGACAGCTCGTTACAATTGGAAAAGTGGTAAGGGAGAGCTGTCCTTGACCCGATTATACCTAGTCACTTGCGCACAAACTATCTTAGACAAAGAAGGGTTCTTTCAGAGAAGTAGCGACCACCGATTGTCAAACCCAGGTATCAGGCACGCCAGGCTTCTGAGCAAGCGTCTAGAAGTTGAGAGGATAGATTCCTTCTATTCTAGCCCATGGGAGGGGGCCTTTCAAACCGCGTCCATCCTTGCTGCCAGACACCGGACAGGGGTCATAAGAATAAAGGACCTGCAAGAGATGCATTATGGAAAATGGGCTGGCAAGGCGGTGGAGGAGTTGAAAGAATCTGATCCCGAATCACTTATCACCTGGCAGTTCCAACCGCATTTGCACCGAATGTCTGGCGGGGAAACCCTGGAGGAGGTACAAACTAGGGTTGTACGGGCATTGGAGCGAATCTTGTCCGTGTCGAAGAGCAATGGCGTTTGTGTCGTCACACACCCTGTCCCCGTCAAAGCCGCGATGTGTTGCCTCATGAATGATGACCTTTCCCTCATCTGGCTAACATCTCGGCAGGAGAGCACGGCGCTGAATATCATAGATTTCGAAAACGACGAAGCGCGGGTGATACAGGTTGGAAGCATCGAACACCTAAGCGACAAGTTGACCGTCTAGCCCAGATCAACGGTCACAACACCCCTAGGATTGCACCCATGACAGAAGAAGGCACAACGCCTTCTTTCTCTACTATCACTACCCTATCTTGCACCTGCGTAAGGCTGCTTTACACAGGTTGACAGCGGAGACAAAAGCTGGTAACCTTTGCCAACATTTTCCTATGCCACTTGTGAATACACTAGAGAGATATGCTATGCGTATCTTGCGTTACGCAACGATGGCTTTGATCTGGCCAGTGCTCGCTATCCTGCTGGTCTTCGGCTTCCTGTGTTTTGAGATCGACCGCTACGGTCGCAGAGACCTGGCTCAACCAGCGGATGCCATCGTCGTTCTCGGGGCTTTCGTCCTGCCCGATGGTCGGCCGGGCCCTGACCTAAGCATTCGCACGCAACACGGTGTGACCCTTTATCGGGAAGGGCTGGCTCCTCGGTTGATCTGCACCGGTGGCATCAAGGACGAGCCAGCCTCAGCTGCGGCGGTGGCCAGAACCTTGGCTATCTCCCTGGGCGTCCCGGTGGAGGCCACCTTCCTAGCTGACGGCTCCGCCAATACTGAGGAAGATGCCCAACGGGTGGCGATGGTCATGCGTCAGCACGGTTGGCGAACCGCCATCTTGGTCAGCCATCCGCTGCATATCTATCGTGTCAAGCTCTTCTTCGAGAGAGAGGGCCTCACCGTTTACACTAGCCCCACGACCACTGATGTAGACGGAATCGCTCTCCCATGGCGCATCTATTACACTCTTAGGGAAAGTATGGGCGTCCTGTGGCCTTATTTGGAGAAAGCTGGGTTTCCCCCCACGTGGACAGCAGCCCTGCAAGCGTGGGTTTACACTGGGCCATGATCATGCGCTTCAAACCCCAAGGGAAAGGATTTGGAGAAGCCTATCAGCCTTAGTACCTATCCGGAAACTGGTAGCATAGCCCCCTGTGGGCGGGTTTCACGGACACAAGGCCCTAGGCAACAGACTTTTCGGATAGGCTCTTAGTACCCAAGACACTGCGGATTATTCGATGCTCCAAGATAGCTGTTGCCTCTGGTAATGAACGATGGTAAAATGACAGGTGGGCGTTGTCGCATCTGACCATTCACAAGGAGGGCCAATGGACATAGAAAGCATGCCTCCTGCAATACATGAGATAGCCGTCTATACCGATCTGCTGGAAGTGAAAGGAGAGATAAAGGCCTGGCCTCCTCGCCGCGTCCTGGACGTGTTGAACAACAGGCAGGTTGAACTATTGACAATTGAACAGGCGTCAGTTATCCCCCTGTCGCGATGGGGAAAGGCGCAACCCATGGTTGTAGAGAGTATCTCTTTGAACAAGCAAGAGATCGTTCTCGTCTGGCCCATCCGAGAGACCAAGGTGGAGGGCGCCGAATTTGTGACCATTCATAAGGTGCCCCAGGAGATGTCAGCATATGCTGGGCCTTTCGTTGTTCAAGGTACCATGCATATCATAAGTGAAGCAACCCTAGGCGAGGCCTGGGATCTCGCAAAAGAAGACTTCATCGCTCTAACCAACCCCTCTGTCCTCTGCCTCACGCTGCCTGAGCTGAGCCTCAGTCAAGGACCCGTAGTGGCGTTGAACAAGAGGAAAACCACGGCTATCCATGCCAGGAAATGAGTTAGGGCAGAATGGATAGACTGCGCTTCATAGCGCCGAGGATCTCGCAAGGGGCATCCCTCAGAGCAATTGCAGAAGGCCGCTCAGCGGTGAGAGATGATCAGGGGTTTGCAATTTACCGGAACTCACTCCGAGGTGGTCTAGTCGCTCTGATGGCCATAACTATACTATCGCTATCTACGGCCTGCGGGTTGCGAGAACCGGTCAATGCATTGACTCCAACGCCCTCTGAATCCCCGCCAACCCCCACAAAAGAACCGACGGCAACGTCAACACCGTTCCATAAAGATGCCTATGAGCCAAACGATTCCATGATCCAGGCCTTCGGTCCCGTTGTCCCAGGCCAGGAATACCAGGCCTATATCAACGGGAAGGAAGACATAGACTTCTTCTATTTCGAGATCGAGGTTCCCGAAGCGGTCACTATCAGCCTGACTGATATACCGGCAGAAGCAGATTATGACCTGTACCTGGTCACTGCTGAAGAGGATGTCCTTAGCAGCTCTGCTAGCTCGGGGGAGGTGGAGGAACGCATAGAATATACGACAAGCAGTGTTGGTATCTTCTACATTCTGGTCCTGCCCTTCCACAATTTTAGTGAGACAGAGCCGTACTCGTTGTGCCTGGAGTCGTCGCCAGCTCCAACGCCGAGCGGAACAGATGGTTATGAACCCAATGACAGTTTTGAACAAGCTGCTGGCCCTTTGGCCTTTGAGCAGGTCTATCGGTCCTATGTCTGGGATGAGGCAGATACAGATATCTACCTCTTGCAAGTAGAGGTTGGCGGTACTATCGCTATAGATTTGACTGAGATCCCAACCGTAGCCGATTACGATCTCTTTTTGTATGATGAGGCTGGAAACATACTGGCTTCATCCAAACTGCGGATATCCCGCGAACATATTGAACGATATCTCTCACCAGGCATATACTATGTCAGCGTAGAGTCCTTCGCTGGTTTCAGCCGTAATGAACCTTATTCTTTGCAGGTCGCTGTAGACGGGCGTTGATTGTGCGCAGGATCAAAGCAGGATAATGAAATGTCACAAGCCTGTGGTCAATGCGGGGCTTCCAATACAGACGGTGATGGGTTCTGCCGCAACTGTGGGCCGCTTCTGGGGGGCTCTGTCGGACTGGTCATGCATCAGACCTCTGACGGTGAGAAATGGAATGAACAGGGAAGCATGGTCTGGAAGGATCACTTCGACGATAACTCCGGCAACTCGTCCAAGAGCCCAGGGCCGTAGCATATTTGCCCGTGAAATCTATAGACATGGAGGATAACATGAGAAAGTCAACAAATCACCAAGAGCGACTCGGAGTGTATCGCCTTTGGACCACGATGGCCCTCATCCTGTCAGTCGCCGCCATCTTGCTCGCGACTGGATTGGTCGGCTGTAGCACTCCTGCGCCAGCCCCCACCAGCACCCCAACGCTCCCGCCCGCCACGCCCACCGCTGCGCCCACCAGGTCAGATGAGACGCCTGAGGCGACCAGGGAGCCTTTGATTCCCCTGGATGACGATCCTGTGCTGGGCTCGCCTGACGCCCCAGTGACCATTATCGAGTATTCTGACTACCTGTGTCCGTTCTGCCGACGTTTCGTATTGGAGACCATGCCTCTAATCGAGGAAGAATACATCGATACTGGGCAGGCGAAGCTGGTCTTTAGGGATTTCCCCCTGCATGGCCAACCAGCCGCTGTGGCGGCGCTGGTGGCCGAGTGTGCAGCAGATCAGGGCAATTTCTGGGACATGCATGTTCTGCTCTTCGAGCGCATGGAGGAATGGCCCCAAAGCCAAGACCCTTTGGCGACCTTTCAGGAATACGCTGAGGAGATAGGTATCGATCAGCTCGAGCTTGTGAACTGCCTGGAACTGGCCACAGCTTTCGAGAGGATTCAAGAGGATTTCAACCTCGCCAGACAGGATGGTATTACCGGCACTCCCGCCTTCCTCATCAATGGAACACTCGTCATTGGAGCCCAGCCCTTCGAGGAATTTCAAAGGGTAATCGAGGAGGAACTGGCAAAATCAGGATAGGGAAGGTCTGTGCAACATGTTCTCTCGTCTTTCGGCGAGGTGAGCCTGGACGTTCTCGCTGAAGCCCTGATCACACGCAAAAGCCATGAGATAATCATATAGTACCAGAGCCATGCCGCGCGAGCCCCGGGATAGAAGATGTTCCGCCTGCTCGTCCACATGGTCCAGCATTTCTGTTAAGCTCGTCTCTCCTTCCCGCGCAGCATACTGCAGCGCGTCGGCGAAGTGAGTCAGTCCCTCTTCATAGGCGGTGGAACTGGATAGGGCCAACCGCCCCTGTAGCCAGCTGAGTTTGGATAGAGGCTCCCATCTTTCCAAAGCTAAGGCCAGTTCCTCCGCCTCACCAGCCCGGTGCAGGAACTCCTCTGCCTGCCGTTGGGTGAAATGCAGGAAAACCAGGTTCATTAGAGCCACTAGCTCGCTCACCTCGTCTCCAAACTGATACGCGATCTGCCGACTCGCCTCATAGCATTCAAGCGCGTCTTGCCAACGACCTTGATTGTAGTAGACGCCACCCAGATTATTAAGAACTATGCCCTGACCACGGGTATCTCGCTCGGCCTTGCGTAAGGCCAGACTGTGCAGATAGCTTCTAATGGCCTCTTCCCACATGCCTCTAGCGCTGTACGTGTTCCCGAGTTCGTTCAACTCTCGCGCGTCAAGGTCCTCGAAGTCCTTTCCTTCTTCCATCTTTCTCCTTGATATATACTAAGCAAATAATTTCGCTATCTCATCCTGAGCGAATCTCGGTAAATCCGTTAGCGATTCGCCCCACCGTAGTCTGACGCCGTCCGCTACGGGCTGCACATGGCCGATAACAGCCGCGGGGATATCCTCTGAACCCAAGACCCTTCTCAGGTCTCCAGCCTGCCCCGAGGGCAGCGTGATAAGCAAAGCTCCCGAGGCGATGGTGCCCAAGGGGTCCAAGCCGAACTCAGCACACAATCTGCGACATTCTGGCAAAACTTGTATCCTCCCCCCTTCTATCAACAGACCTACGCCGGCCGCCTCGGATAGCTCGTACAAGCCCATGGCTAACCCACCCTCGGTGGGATCGTGCATGGCGTGAACGTTGAAGGAGCGAACAGCCAACATCGCCTCGCGAAACACACTTATTCCCGGGTC
>JBFFDV010000092.1:0-9541 GCA_041559215.1 Anaerolineae bacterium
GACCCGAGACCCCAGGGTTAAAGAGCGGAAGAAACCAGGCCTCAAGAGAGCGAGAAAGGCACCGCAATACACGAAGCGATAGATCAATGGCGAGCGCCATGCCCAGGGCATGGCGCTTTTTTCTTTCCCCGGTTCTCCTCAATATTTCGAGCCTCTGGTCAGAAGAGATAGAGGATGGCTAGCACGGCAACACCCCAAAGCAGGTTGTTAATCACCAAGGGGGGATCCCTGATCAGCATCTCCTCAGGGCTGCCGGGCAGGTCACGACGTTGCATGAGCAGCAGATAGCGGAGGATGCCGTATAGGACGAAAGGGATGGTGAGCATCATGCTTTTGTTCTCGGGCACATGCTCGCCCCAGAACGTATAAAGGGAGTAGGCGATGACCGTGGAGGCGGTGACCACCGAGATCATCTCCACCAGAAGGGGAGAACTATAGTCAGCAAGAACCTTGCGATGCAGGGTGGCTCGCTCTCCCAACTCTATCAGTTCGTGGCGTCGCTTGCATAAGGCTAGGAAGAGGGCCAGAAAACTGCCACACACGTATAGCCAAGGAGAGAACCTGGTCGCCCCGGCGATCACTGAGCCAGCCATGACCCTCAGTATGAAAGCCACAGCTATGGCCAACACGTCCAGGATGACGAAGTTGGTAAACACGAAGGAATATGCGAGCTCAACTACGAGGAAGGCCAGGCCCACCAAAGCGAAGCGATGGTCCAGGACGACGGCAACCGATAGACTGACTAAGGCCAGGACAATCGCCGCAGCGATCGCCCATGACCTCTTCAGCCTTCCCGCCGCCAAAGGCCGGTTTCGCTTCGCTGGGTGATATTTGTCTCGCTCCATATCCACCAAATCGTTGATCAAATAGGCGGCGCTGGAGAGAAGGCAGAAACAGGCGAAGGCCAGCAAAGATCTCCCTATCAAGGCAGGATCTGGCAGTTTCAACCCGAACACTAGGGCAGTGAACATAAAGAGGTTCTTCAGCCACCGCTTGGAACGCATGGTGATGATAAGCTCTCTAACCAATTCCTCCGCTCCTAAAACATATACAAGATCAACACTACAACGATGATCCAGGACAGATTACTGATAATAAAAGGGATATCTCTAATGAGTATCTCCTCGGGGCTACCGCCCAGGTTCTTCTGGTGAATGAGGTAAAGATAACGAAAGATGCTGTACACAACAAAAGGGATGGTCAGCATCATACTTTTGTTGGCAGGCAGATTTTCGGCCGAGAAAGTGTAGAGAGAATAAGCTATCAAAGTCGAGGAAGTGACCAAAGCCATCATCTCGTCCAATAACTGCGGGGAGTACTCCCTCAGTACCTTGCGATGCTGCAGGGCATTCGCATCCAAAAGGATCACCTCGTTGCGCCGCTTGCCCAGCCCCACAAAGAGAGCCAATAAGGTGATGCAAACATAGAGCCAGGGAGAGAACCTTTCAGCTTCGGCCACGACCGAACCGGCAGCCACGCGCAGCACGAAACCGGTGGCGATAATCAGAACATCCAAGATGACTATGTTTTTCAATAGAAAAGAATAGGCTAAGAAGAGGATGAAGTAGCTCAAACCGACCAGGCCGAACAGTGGCTTGAGGAGGAAAGACAAAGCCAGGGCGATGACGGGCAGGACCACGGCCGCAATGATCGCCCAGGATCTCCTAAGCTTTCCCGATGGCAGGGGACGGTTCCTCTTAACAGGATGCTGGCGATCCTTCTCTATATCCGCCAAGTCGTTGATCAGATAGACAGAACCCGAGAGGATGCAGAAGAGGATGAAGGCCAGAATGGTCTTACTTACGTAGGCGGGATCAAGGAGCTTTAAGTCGAAGACCAATGCGGGGAAGATGAACAGATTTTTCGTCCACTGCTTGGGACGCATGGTGATCAACAGCTGCTTCAACACAAGGAAAATGATAGCCCGTTGTCAAACAATAGTCAACTGCTTGACTTCTGGCCCTGGCAGAGTTATTCTAGAACTATGCGAAAGAAGCGGCTGGACATCTTGTTGAGCGAGAGGGGCCTGGTTGAGAGCCCTCACCGAGCGCAAGGCCTGATTATGGCCGGCCAGGTGTTGGTGGACGACGAGGTGGTGGATAAGCCAGGCAAACTGGTCTCGCTATACGCTCAGGTGACCATCCGTGAGGGCCTGCCTTACGTCAGTAGGGGTGGGATCAAGCTAGAGCACGCCCTGAACCGCTTTCAGGTAGATGTTACAGGAAAGATTGTGGCCGATGTAGGAGCATCCACAGGTGGCTTCACCGATTGTCTCTTGCACGGGGGGGCTCGTA
The DNA here is from genome assembly GCA_041559215.1 of Anaerolineae bacterium. Lineage (GTDB taxonomy): Bacteria > Chloroflexota > Anaerolineae > UBA7937 > B3-Chlor > JBFFDV01. The sequence goes on from JBFFDV010000092.1 coordinate 2,295, forward strand.
GGGTGTACGCTATCGATGTGGGATATGGCCAGCTGGCCTGGCGGTTACGCCAGGACCCACGAGTGGTTGTGCTGGAGCGGACCAACATCCGTTACCTAGAAACCTTGCCAGAGCCCATTGACTTGTTCACAGTGGACGTGGCCTTCATCTCTCTTGAGTTGGTCTTGCCCAAAGTGGTGAATTTGCTGCAACCCAAAGGGGAGATCATCGCCCTGATCAAGCCCCAGTTCGAAGCAGGACGGGAGCAGGTAGGTGAAGGGGGTGTGGTGAAGGACCCGACGGTGCACCGCTCCGTATTGGAAAAGATCTTAGCCTGGGCGAAGAACAACAGTCTGCGGATACAGGGCGTGACCCCCTCCCCCCTGAAGGGGCCCGCAGGGAACCTGGAGTTTTTCTCCTATTTAAGCCGAGATCAGAGCCTGGAGAGCATTAATACCGAGGAAGCCATTGCCGCTTCCTTGGCGGAGGCAGAGTCCCTCTGACCGCGATCAAACACGGATGAGTTCGGTCCAGTCTGAAGGAGGAAGGTGTGGAAATCGTCGAGGTAGAGCAGGAGACGATAAAGGACTTTCTGGATCGCGAATGGAAGCCGGTAAACGAGAGCATCTTCGGCCGTCACGACCCCGCTATATGGGATGTCAAACGGTACACCTTGGCGGCTTACGAGGACGATGAGATCGTAGGGACGGCGCTGTTCAAGATCGAAGCTGGCCTGGGAAAGCTATCCCAGATCATAACGGCCGCCGACCGTCGGGGACAAGGGATAGGCGGAGCCCTGCTTGCCAGATTCGAAGAGATTTGCCGTCGGGAGGGGTGCCACAAGGTCGGCTTGAAGACATACTGGAACTCTGAAGCTCAGAGGTTCTATCAAGAGAATGGATATGAGGTAGAAGGGGTACTGCGCCGTGACCTGCACGGTGTGGACATGTGTCAGATGCGCAAATTCCTATAAAGGCGGCGATATCGTTATTGACAAAAGCCACAACCTATCTTAAAATTTGCCTCGATTAACTGCCCGAGGAGAGACCATGTCCCTCACAACACCCCTTTCGCCCATGGCAGTCCTGCTCTTGGGAGCAATCCTGTTGCCGTTGGCGAGGAGGACAACACGTGCCAAGATCACGGATGGCTTGGCCCTCCTCCTGGCAAGCAGCTTCTTTCTTCTGTCACTGGTCCTCTATCGGGAGCAGCCAACTGCCGTCACTATAGCCGTCTGGCGTCCTGCACCGCAATTCGGCGTAGAGCTGGGCTACTATGCAGACAGCTTATCCCTCCTATTCGCCTCGCTGATAGGCTTCACCATATTGGTGGCTATCCTCTCTCAGATGGCTTCCCCCGCCTCAGAGGGAGAGGATACGCATCCTTATGGTGGTATTTTTCTCGTGGCGGCGGGTGGAGTTAGCCTCATCTTCGCCGCAGATCTAGTCACCCTTTATCTCAGTTGGGGCCTTCTCGACCTGGGATTGCTTCTCCTCACCGGTTTCCTTCATCGAGGGAAGGCCGCCTCTAGAACTGGACTAAGGATATTAGTTGTCAACTATCTTGCCGGGTTAGCCTTGCTGGCTTCACTTCTCCTACTCGAACGGCTGGGGGACTCCTTTTCCCTCCAGGTGACGCTTCTCCCCTCCAGGGTGTTGGCTCTCATCGTGTTGGCCGCCCTGGTGCGCCTGGGCCTGTACCCAGCGCTGGTCGCCTTACCTGCCGATGTGGAGATGAGTCTGCCAACCGTGATAGCCTGGTATGTCATCCCCTTGAGCGCCGGTGGGTATCTGTTGGCTCGTGTGCTCCCTCTGGTCTCTGTGACATCCCTATGGGGAAAGGAAGTGGCCTTGTTCCTGGGAAGCCTGGCCCTTATCTTGAGCCCGTTTCCCCTCTGGTTTGAGACCAGCCTGAGGAAGACTGCTTCCTATATTGTTCTGAATCAGGTGGGCTACCTGACCCTGGCGAGCGCCATTGCCGGACCATATTCCATGGTCATCATTTATTCGCAAGTTATCATCCTGGCCTTAGCCTTGAGCCTGCTCTTTCTGAGCCAGGTGGCTTCCCATGACCCGCTACCACACCCCTATCACCTCTGGACACGAAGCTGCACATTCGTGGCTGTGGCTACGTTGGTCGGCACACCTCTCACCATAGGGTTTGTGAGCCGCTGGCTCCTGTACCAATCCCTGTGGGAGACAGGTCTTGGCCCCCTCATCTTTCTAAGCCTGCTAGCCAGCAGCTTTCTCCTAGCCCCTCTCCTGAAAATGTTTCTGGAAGGGGCCCCGCAAACCGGCGAGCAAGGCAGGGGATCCCCCCTGCTTCTGGCGGGGATGAACGGCTTGGCCATTCCCCTGGTGATCTTGGGGCTTCATCCCCCGTTGATAGGACGCTTGGTGAGCCTGCAAGGCACACCGACCACACTTCCAGCTCTGCCAGACCTGCTCTACTCCACGGGACCATCCCTCTGGTTACCGATGATTGCTGGCATCTTGCTGCCGCTCGCCTTGGGATACCTGATGTACCGTTGGGGAAAAATCATTGTGGCCCGGGGAGGGGTCTCCTTGCAGACGTTTCAGATGGTCGCCGAAATGGAGTGGCTCTATCGTGCTATAGGCTGGACGGTCCAGCGGGTTGCCGCCATCCTGGAACACCTGGGAGATTTTCTTGAGGAGAGGCGTTCGCTGGGCTGGATTCTACTGTTCGCTGTGCTGGTAGTCCTTCTGCTCCTGAGTAGCTAAGAGGTGACAATGGACGCACTATATGATATTATCTTCAGCTTATCTTCCCTGTCACACCTTGAGCTCATGTTGGGGCTGCTTATCACGGCCACTGTCATCATCGTTATTGAGGACTGGAGACTAGGTCTCTGGGCTTTGATGGCTCAATATGTCCTCGTCAGCTTGTTTCTAGCTAGAGTAATACCCCTAAGGGTGGCGCTGGTCAAGGTGATCGTGGGGGGCATGGTTTGTGTGATCCTTTACCTCACAGCCCGACGTGTGCACTGGGGAAAGGAGACGGTGGTGAAAGAGGAACATTATGAACCGCCCCCGATCCTCGCCCTGTGGGATATCTTTCCCATGAACCTGGGGTTTCGCCTCTTCGTGGCTCTCCTGGCTGCTGCACTCAGCTACGCCCTGGGCAGCGGATACCCCTTCGTTGAGCAGCCAGAGGGCATCGCCGAAGCCTGTTACTGGTTGGTGGGGATAGGTTTGCTCACTGTGATCCTCACCAGAGATCCTTTCAAGGTTGGCCTGGGTCTCCTGACCTTTGAGGCAGGTTTCGAAATCCTCTTTACCACTTTTGAGAAGAGTTTGAGCGTGGCCGCGCTACTTGGCGTAATCAATTTTCTCATCGCTTTGGCCATAGCGTACCTTACTATGGCTCAGATAGATATCTTGACCGAAGAAAGCAGGAGATGAGCCTTATCCTCTTGATTATTATCCCTTTGATGATGGCGGTGCCGATCTACTTCCTGAGACACTTTCGGACGGTAGCCGCCTTCATGTCTCTGGGAACAACTTTAACACTAATAGGGGTTTGCAGCCAAGTGCCTCTCGACGAGCCAGCGCATATCCTGGGAAGAGAGTTGATGCTGGACGACCTCAACCGCGCTCTTCTCATCCTCGTCTTGAGCCTTGGCAGCCTGATGATCCTCTATGCCTGGCAGGTATCACAAGGCAGGGAATTCTTGCCTTTTCTATTACTTATACTGGGTCTGCTAAATGGAGCAATAATGCTCCTCAACTTCCTCATCGCGGTACTGTTGCTAGAGATAGCGGGGCTCATCTTCATTTTTATGCTCCATGGAGAGCGGCCCATCGCCGTGGGAACTGCCCTGGGATATTTAGTCCCCTTGGTGGTGGCCATCGCTTGCTTGCTCCCAGTGTCCTGGTTGATAGATAGCTATGCCCTCCAGCCCGATAACCTGCTCTTGATTCGTTTCACGGTCATCGCCCTATCCCTGGGTTTCGGCATCCTACTGGCTGTGGTGCCTTTTCATTCCTGGCTGCCTGCGGTTGCGGAGGAAGCTCCTCCTGGAGCTAGCGCCTCGCTGCTCTGTATCTTCAACCTGGTGAGCCTGGCTCTTTTGCTGGGGCTGCTCAACAGCCATCTCTGGCTAACCGACGACTCGAACGCATTGTCGGTGATCTCCATAGCCGGCTTGCTGACGGCACTGGTGGGAGGAGTGCTGGCTTTCGCCCAACGGGAGCCTGGTCGTCTGTTAGCCTACGCTGCTATCGCCGACATGGGGTTCATCCTGGTAGGGCTAGGAACAGGCTCTCTAACCGGGGTTACCGGTGGCCTGGCGCACGCCATCAACCGCTCCCTGTCGGTCTTGTTGGTAGCTATAAGCTGGGGAACGCTGCGCACATACCTGAGCGAGGGCTCGGTCTCTACCCTGCGAGAAGCCTTGCGGCGAACACCAGGGAGCATCGTGGGTTATATCGTCGGCGGTCTGGCCTTGGGTGGTTTTCCTCTTTCCAACGGGTTCGCTACCCGTTGGCTCATATATAGGGCCCTCCCCGGCGACGATCGTTTCTACCTATGGGCTCTGCTGCTAGCCGGGGGCGGCGTGGTATTGGGCTATCTGAGATCGCTGTTGCTGATGCTTAGACCTTCGCCGGAGTTGAAGGCGGAGCGGGAGCCGCTTCTGATGACGGTGATGACCCTATGCCTGGCCCTTTTGTGTTTGCTTATCGGTTTGGCCCCAGGGCTAATAGTAGACCCCCTTCTGAATATGGTGCAAGGGATGATCTTCATCGGGGGAGCTTGAGTCGGTCTTGTCAACTGTCCTGTAACCTGCTATAATAGACTAGACAGGTGAGGAGGAGTGCCCACAGGCGATGAGTGAGAACATCGATGAATTGCTGACAGAACTTGTCAGGCAAGGCCTGAAGGCCAGGTTGGTGGCTCGGCCTGATGCCTGCCCTGCCTGTCGGAAACTGCACAGTCGGATATTTGAGCCCCTGGTGGCGCCCTCCATACCAATAAGGGATTGCCAGACCCCACCCTGCCGATGTCGCTACGAAGGTTTTGACCCCCGCCCCCTGATTGAAAGCCTACTGTCGGCAGGCATAGCTGCCGTCAAAGAACAAAAGCTGGAAGAGGCCAGGGAACTATTGTACCAAGTGATTGATCTGGATGAGCGTAGTGAGAAGGCCTGGCTATGGTTGAGTGGCGTGGCAGAGGGGATAGATGAACGTATCCTCTGTCTGGAAAACGTATTGGCTATTAATCCGCACAACGAGCTGGCAAAACGGGGCTTAGGTCATCTGCGGGCCGAACGAAGGGCAGTAGGGTCTGGGGAGGACGCAGCCAAGAAGATCAAAGAAGCCAGGGAGGCGATTGGCCACATCAGGACCAGCCAGAAAAGGGCGAGTTTAAAACCGGCCGCTGTGAAGGAAAGAGTCCCTGCAGCGACAGTACCGGCAAGGGAAAAAATGGACCTGGAGTATGTTACTCAGAGGCGCCCCACGGAGGTAAGAGCCACGAGAAGGCTTATCTTCATGGCTTTTCTCTACGCCCTACTGGTCATACTGATCCTTGTTCTGGTCTGGGCAGCCCTGACATATACCGGCGGCATAGTGTGAGGAGAGAAATGAAATCTAATCTCTACCTTATCATCGGCGGCATAGTAGGCGCGTCACTTCTAGCGTTCCTTCTAGGCATGATCTTCACTATCATGGTCGTTATGCCGCCTGGAGCCCCAGGTCCAGAGATGGCCAGCGTTACCCCGGAGCCGACGACTAGCCCCCTCGTCACTGGGACACGAGTGCAGGCATCGCCCACACCAACCACTATTGCGTTGATCATCTCAACGCCCACACCGACCCAGCCACCCTCCACAACGCCCGTGCCTTCCATCACGACTGCGCCCGGACAAAGGCCCACCGTGGCGCCGTCGCCGACCCCAACCCCCCGCTTCCCCTTTTACTATGAGGAAGGAAGTATGGTGCCAGCAGACAATTGCTTCTCCCAATACATGCGCGGTTGGGTCAGAGACCCCTATGGCGTCCCCATCGATGGGGTGACTATCCGTTGGGAGCGTTGGGGTGAGTATGAATTTGACATCAGCGGAGATCCCCAAAAGTATTATCAACGGGGAGAGTGGAAATTCACTTACATGCCTGAGAACCCCCGCATATCGACGGATTTCGTCTTACAAGTAGTAGATAGCGAAGATGATCCCGAACCCCTATCGAAGCCGCTGTTAATACATTACGCAGATTGTTTCGAGACGGGGCAGATAACGGATATCGTATTCAAGCGGAAATGGTGAACCGTTCACCGAGGAACGGAGCCTATGAGCGGATTGTTGCTGCGGTATCTGGCACAGTTAATCCTGCCAGCCCTAGCACTGCTGCTGTGGAAGCTTGAAAACCGGACCATCCTTGACCTTGGCTTCCAACGTCGAGGCCCGTGGTTGCGAAACCTGGGCCTCGGCTTCTTCATCGGACTGCTGTTGGTCACAGTACTGCTAGCCGTGGGGTCAGAGGCCGGATGACATGTGCGAACCCCGCTCCCCAGGGATCAGGTGCTCCTTGTTGCTATCCTGGCCAGCCTCCTTTTCGCCATCCTGGTCTCCTTCTCCGAGGAGTTGACCTACCGAGGGTACTGTCTGCAACGGCTTGAACCCGGCCTAGGGAGGCTAGCGGGGGTGCTGCTGTCCTCTCTCATCTTCGCCCTGATGCATTTGCCCGGCCTGGTCACCTCCCAACTGTCAGGCTGGCAGACTCTCACAGCACTGTGCAGCTTGTTCTTACTGGCAATGGCTCTGGCTATAGGCTTTGTCCGCACGGGTAGCACTCTCTGGTTTCCCTGGGCCTCGCATTTCGCCCACAACCTGATGTTCGGATTCGAGGGCGTGCTCGGGTTGCTCTTCGGCGTGACACTAGTGATGGCTGTATGGTGGGCTACTCGGCCCAGAAGCGCACATTCCCTCTCCTGACACCGAGCGCCGAGGGAATGAGAATGCCCCACCTATGACGCTGTGGCAAGAGCTGTGCGCTGCCTAGTGGAATCCCGACGCTCAGACATCCACGAAAAAGCGTAAGGCAAGCACACACAAGGCGAGGTATCTCCTGAATCCTGGGATGTGCGTCTTCGTGGTCATGCCCTCTCAGGCATCGCCGCGTCACCGGGCCCAGGATGGATCCAGACACGGCAACCACTAGGAGGAGATACTCCTCGACCGGGGCCCCGCTGGAGCCAGAGGTTCCAGAAGCCATCCGCCCGCCAGGCAGATCTATACACGAGCGATACCC
>JBFFDV010000093.1:0-9390 GCA_041559215.1 Anaerolineae bacterium
AGATCAGGTCGAAGGGCTCCAGATCACCGCTCTTCAGAAAAGCGAAGACATCTGCCCGCACCACCTTGGCTCTGTCGCTCAGGCCGGTATGGGACAGGTTATCCTTGATCGTGGCGATCGCCCGCCTGCCTTGATCCACAAATACGGCGTGCCTCGCTCCCCGGCTTAGGGCTTCGATCCCTACGCTCCCGGTACCGGCGTACAGATCCAGAAAAACGGCGTCCACTACCAGTCCGCCCAGAATGGCGAAAAGGGCCTCCTTCACCCTCTCCCCGATGGGACGGGTGGAAGAACCAGGCACCATCTTTAGCCTGCGGCCTTTGGCCTCTCCTGCTATAACTCTCATCCTCCCCCCTCACCTCTTGTCGGCGAAGGCAATCTGCCCCCGCGCAGGAAAGAGAGAAACCGAGCCGGACGGTACAGGCGGTTGTTTAGCCCCAGCCCCAGCAGAATAGCAAGCGCGCCCAGTTCCAAAGGGATGGTCAGGCGATCCTCTCGCAGCACCTCCTTATAAGCGTCCACCAAACCTCCCAAGGAGTTCAGATCGCGCCAATCCCCGAAGCGTCTCCCGAAGAAGGGATGAAACAGGGTATGGGGGAAACGCCACATGCGGTCGGTCAGAAGATGGCTGTTGAAGGCCAGGGCGTAGGGCAGCCAGCGCCGCCGAAAAAGAAGCGTAGCCGCCAGCACGGGCAGATGGCAGAAGAAAAGGGTATGTGCCCAGACCTGTCCTGTTCGATGCTTGGACAGGCCGCTCAATGCCAGTGCTTTGTCGCTTAAATCAGGCGTCATCGCCGCCAGGGCCACCAGACGATAGTCCGCATCCCGAAAGAGGGACGCCTTCCTTTGCAGCAGCCTGAGGCTCCCCCAAGCGTAGGCGATGTGGCCTAGAGGCAACATGCTATTTCCCCAGGCTTTCCAGCTTTTCGCGAAGCTTCTCCCGTTCCTTCTGGTACCGCTCCAGCTTGTCGCGCTCCCGACACACAACCTCCGGGGGCGCCTTGGTTGTGAACCCCACGTTGGCCAAGAGTTGTTCAGAGCGGGCGATCTCCCCCTCCAGATTGGCCAACTCCTGCTCCAGTCGCCTCCGCTCCTTCTCCACATCCACCCTCACCACCAATGTGGTGGAGAGCGGTCCCGTGACCACTGTGCTGCCGGCAGGCACTTCCTCCATTTGAGGAGCGATCTCCTTGGCTTCCACGCGGGCCAGCCAGGCGAAGACATCCCCTTGCGGAGCCAGAGCCTCGTATAGCTCTCCGGCCATCGTATAGGAGTCCGGCCTGACCTCCACGGGCCACTGTTCCTCAGCGCGTCGGTTACGGATGTCACGGATATGCTGCCATATCTGCTGCTGAGCCGACTCTGCTTCTTCATCCAGCAGAATGGGCTCAGGCCACGGGGCGATAATCAAGCTCTCCCCCTCGTGAGGCAGATGCTGCCATATCTCCTCGGTGACGAAGGGCATGAAGGGATGCAACAGCCGCAACGTGCGCTCCAGCACGTAGATCAAGACATGCAAGGTCGTCTCCTTCGCCTCCTCATCCTCCGCGTATAGCCGCACCTTGCTGGCCTCGATGAACCAGTCAGCGTACTCGCCCCACAGGAACTCGTATATGTGTCGCCCAGCCTCGCCGAATTGGTAGCTGTCCAGCAGGCGGGTCACGTCGCCTGTCAACCTGTCGTGCCGAGAGAGGATCCAGCGGTCCTCCAGCCGCAGATGGGCCCAGGTCTCGGGTCCTGCAGAAGGTAGTTCGTAGTCCTGCGGCAGGTTGCCGGTGATGAAGCGCGCCATCTGCCATATCTTGTTGGCGAAGTTCCGACTGGCCTCCAGCTTCTCCTCGTAGAGACTCATGTCTTCGCCGGGGCTGCTGCCGGTGGCGATGGTGAAGCGCAAGGCATCGGTCCCATATTGAGCCACCACATCCAGGGGATCCTCCACGTTGCCCCGGGATTTGCTCATCTTCTCACCGCCCACCCGCATCAAGCCGTGGAGGTAAACAGTCCCGAAAGGTACCTCTCCCATGTTGTACATGCCCAGCATGATCATACGCGCAACCCAGAAGAAGAGGATGTCATAGCCGGTCTCCATCACCGATGTGGGATAGAAGTAGCGCAGGTCTTCGGTATCGTCGGGCCAGCCCAACGTGGAGAAAGGCCACAGACCCGAGGAGAACCAGGTATCCAAGACATCTGGGTCCTGGCGAATGTTCTTTCCCCCACAGTGTTCGCACTCGGTCGGATCCACCGTAGTTACGGTCAGGTCGTCGCAATCATCGCAGTACCAGACAGGGATGCGATGCCCCCACCACAGTTGGCGGGAGATGCACCAGTCGCGGATATTCTCCATCCAGTTATAGTACACTTTGGTGAAGCGTTCTGGAACGATCTTGATCCGCCCGTCCCTCACTGCCTCGATGGCTGGCTCGGCCAGAGGCTTGATCTTGACGAACCACTGCTCGGAAACCAGCGGCTCCACCATGGTGTCGCAGCGCTGGCAACGGCCTGGCGCGTGTACGTGAGGCTCGATCTTGAGCAGCAGCCCTTGCTCTCGCAGATCCTCCACCAGCTTCTCCCGCGCCTCGTACCTGTCCAGCCCGGCGTATGGCCCAGCCTCCTCGTTCAACGCCGCGTCCAGCTTCATGATGTTGACGGTCTCTAGATTATGCCGCTGGCCGATGTCGTAGTCATTGGGATCATGACCAGGCGTCACCTTAACCGCACCGGTGCCGAACTGCGGGTCCACCAGCTCATCGGCGATAATGGGAATGCGGCGTCCCAGCACAGGGAGGATGGCGATCCTGCCCACCATCTCCTTGTACCGTTCATCATAGGGGTTCACCGCCACCGCGGTGTCGCCAAGAATTGTCTCGGGACGAGTGGTTGCCACCTCGATGTAGCCGTCATCCTCCAGCGGATAGCGCACATAGTACAGTTGGCCCGGCTCCTCCTCATGAAGTGTCTCCAGGTCCGAGAGTGCCGTTCCGCAGCGGGGACACCAGTTGATGATATACTCGCCACGGTAGATGAGCCCATCCCGGTAGAGGTTCACAAAGGCCTCTCGCACCGCCCGAGACAACCCCTCATCCAAAGTGAACCGCTCCCGCGTCCAATCGCAGGAGGCCCCCAGCCGGCGGAGCTGGTGAGTGATGGTGCCGCCGTACTCCTCCTTCCACTCCCAGAGCATTTCTTCGAACCTCTCCCGGCCCACATCGTGCCGGGTCAACCCTTGCTTGATCAGTTCCTTCTCCACCACAACCTGCGTGCTGATGCCAGCGTGGTCGGTGCCAGGCAACCAGAGAGTAGGTTCGCCCAGCATACGATGGTAGCGGATCATGATGTCCTCGAAGGTGACGAACATCGCGTGCCCATGGTGTAGCTCGCCGGTGATGTTGGGCGGAGGGATAACGATAGTGAAGGGTTCTTGATCCCAGTCAACGTGGGGCGTGAAGTAGCCCCGCTCCTCCCATAAACGGTACAGCCTCTCCTCCGTCTCCTGAGGATTGTAAGTCCTCGACATCTCTTTCCTGTTCATGATCCTTCATCCTTTCCCCAATACGCGCCTCAGTTGCTTGTAGTGTGCGCTTCAGCGCATCTTAAGGGCTGAAGCCCTCACTACGAACCCAGCCCAGCGTTTGTAGTGTGCACTTTAGTGCATCTCAAGGGCCTAAGCCCTTATTGCGAACCCACCGTTTGAGGTGTGCACCTTAGTGCATCCCGCGGACTGAAGCCCTCACTACGAACCTTGCATAGCAAACAGCCCCTTTCGTCTCCAGGACGAAAGGGGCTCTTCCGCGGTACCACCTCGATTCCGTCAAGGGACGCGCCCTTGCCGGCACTCGCTGGGCTGTAACGGACCCATCCGGGGGAACCTACTGGGCGGTGATGCTTTTCAACTCCCCGACTCCCAGGCGACCTTCGGCGGCTTTCGTTGCGGGAGGCTTTCAGCCGCTGGCCTCCCTTCTCTACCAACTCCGGACCGCCTACTCCTCCTGTTCGGCGTCTTTACAGAATCCTGACTTGTTTTAAATATTTTAACACATTTTCGCCCTATTGTCAAGAATCAACTGCTCTTGAGCCTTGCCTTGAGATGCCTAGTCGCTGGACTTTACGCGCTTGGCTGCGCTTGCGGGCACGAAGAACGCCGAGGGGCCCAATCAGCGACGGCCTTTGCCGCCCTTTCGCTGAAACCATTGTCTACAAATAGGTGAGACTATCTAACTGTCTCAACATGGATTTCCTCTATCCTAATAAGAAGCGTACTGATGATGATTATGCTTCCCATGAATAGAAATGACCCAGACAATGAAATGTCTGCGATGCCGCCAATTACAAGTCCCATCAAAGCAACATAAACACCTGAGAACATACTTATTAGAGATAGTACTGTTGCTCTACTCTTGCTTTCAATATGCCTGTTTGTATAGTCCAAGAAGATAGGTTTCTGCATGTTCATTGAGCTATAAGCAAAAACGAATAAAGCTATCGAAACCCAGGAATGAGAAATGATTGCCATGAGTATGTAGAAGATTCCGGGAAGAGACGTGGCCATCAAGACTCCTTTGTTAACGCCAAACCGCCGTTCTAGTAAGTAGGCATATCTGCTCGTCAGGACACCCAGTAGAGAAGCCATCGAAAGGGCTATGCCGAACCATACTCCCGGAACATTGGCTACAAGGAAATAGGGTTGATAGAAATTCAGAAGATAGTTTATGAATGGAGTTGCTAGTAGATACAAGAGAACAATTCTCTGTAAGGATCTATTCGATTTAAAAAGCCCTATTCCATCTTTCAGCAAGGCAAATGAACTCTGCTCTGAACGCTTGTACTCTGATGCTGGCTCTCTTAGAAAGAAGCTAACTATGAGGGCCATTGCCACAAAAGAGGCGGTGATTATTATGACGAGGATGAAGCTTTCAATCCTTAAGTCTGAGGCAATAAAACCGCCAGTAAAAGAACCGATGATGATCGCGAGCTGTGCAAATGAATCGTTTAAGCCGGATACCTTCTGCATTTCACCTTCTTTTCCTTCGCTTTTCAGCGAATCGTACATCATCGCTTCAAAACAACCTGAAAGAAAGGCGAACCCGATTCCGGCAATGACCGAGACTGCTACAAAGATCAAATAACTATCTGCAAAGATAAATACAATTTCACCTACCAGTTGAAGTGCCAAAGCAACTATGATCGAGAATCTTCTCCCAACTCTATCCGCGATAAGCCCAGTTGGTACCTCAGCTATCGCTCTTGAACCAAAGATAATGCCCCAAAGCGAATTGATCTGTACGTAATTGAGGCCTCTCTCCTGGAAATACAGGGTGATGATTTGGTGATAGAAGTATAGGGACGAAAAGAAGGTGATGAGATGGAGTATCGTGATGTTGTTGCGTTTGACTCTCGTCAACTTTGACCTTATCACAGCTGCTCCTGAGCCTGCCATCCCAGATAGTCATCTGGGACGCTTCCTGCCCGCTGCTTCCTAGGGGATCTAGGGGAATTGCGCCCAGGTCAGTTGTAGGGTTGCTGGTCGTCGTCTCTCCAATGCTGTTGGTTGGTTTTCAGGGGCGACCCGGCGGGTCGCCCCTGCCTGTCTCACCAGCACTAGCAGGCCAAGGTGCAAAGAAGCACCTGGCGTGCATCGAGCGATCGCTATTTGGATTCGATGGACGAACCGCCGGACGAATCTATCGTTCCCAGTGCGGGGCTACCTAGATAGTAAACGTGCGAGGCGCCGCTGGCATTCGCATCCAATCTGCCGCTGGCGTTGACGGTGACGTTGCTGGCGCCGCTAGCCTCGACGACCGCGTCAGCCACGGCGAAATCGGCCAGGTCTGCCTCGCTGGCCCCCGAGGCATCGATGGTCACGTCTTGTCCAGAGCCGGTCAAGGTCGCATTACTGGCTCCTGAAACGTCGAACCTGGCATCTCCGGCTTCGATATCGCCCCGCAAGGAACTGGCCCCAGAGACGTCAACATTGAGAGCCTCCGGGGATTTGAAACCGGCGATGGCAACGTGGCTGGCGCCGCTTACATCCAGACCGGTCAGCTCGGGCATGGTGACCTCGGCCTGCAACGTGGCATTGGTGACCATGGTGCCGGGCTTCAGGCCGATCCTTAGTGTGTCGCCCTGCTTGACGACCTGAAGGTAATCGGCCACATTCTCGTCTACACTGGTGGCCACGCGGAACGTGTCGCCCTGGCGGATGTCGACCGTGAAGGCATGGCTGACATCCACCTTCTCGAACCCGGTGATACTCCACTCCGCGCCCACCACGACCCCCGAGCCGCTGATCGAGACTTCCCTTCTGATCAGGTCGAATGGGCCCGGGAACGGGCAACAGCCACTCAAGATCAACGCGCTCAGAATGAGCACGAACCCCGAGATATATAGTTTGCCTTTCATTTCGTACCCCCCTTTTTTGGCTCCTAGTGCTATTCAGATTGGCCTTGCCGTGTTCCAGATATGTCTTCCAGGCCAGGCTCGCGCCTGCCCGCCCCGCCAGCACGGGGCGGATGGCTCTCAGTGAGGCCCGAGGCTTCTCACACTCCCAACGCCGCTGACTGTCTGGCTAACCCTTGGACTGCCGTAGTACTCCACTCTGCCAACGCCGCTAATCGTTACATCCAAGCTGTCAGTTGCCCACACCGTGGCGCCACCCACTCCGCTACTATTCACGGTGGCCCTTTGGCTCTCCAGGTCACCGGCGCTATACGCACCCCCACCGCTGATAGTAACGTCTTGGTCCGTCACCTGGCCCGCCAGTTCGATACCGCCCGCCCCGCTGAGTCTCGCCTCCAACGTTTCTGCGGTCAGTGAGTCAATGGTGACACCTCCAGCCCCGCCCAGAACCAGCTCCAGACGATCTGTCTCAATGCTGGGTGCGCGGATGCTGCCGGCGCCCGAATGATCCAGGCCGCTGATCTCCCGCATTGTGAGATTATACACAATCCGGGGTGGAACAATGAATGGTAACAACCCCTCCTCCTCGAATCGGATGTAGAGCGTTCCACCACTTACTTCGGTCTCGATTCTGGCCATGATATCGCCTGGAGCTTCGATCGTTAACGACTCTTGCTCGCCTTGCATGATGGTCAATCCACCGAAAGCACTGAACGAAACCCGGTCGAAGTTGCTGACCTCTCTAGTCTCTGTGATGAAGTTGCCCCAGCCGGGGATCACAGCACAGCCACTGACCAAGAGAACGGTCAAGATGAGGATTAAGAGAATAAGCCTTTTCATTTCTGCCTCCTTTTTTGATGTGGCGCATATCACGCCGAGTCTGCGCGTAAGGCGCAGCCGACTACGAAGGCGATTCTACCCAACAGAATTCATACACACCTCCTTTCGCGTCGGACTGTCCAACGGGCTTCGTCGTGAGCCCAGTCGGACGGTTACGCCGCCGACGAAGCCGTGCGGCCGTCGTCTTGCTTGGGCATCAGGCAGGTGCGAACCGCACGAGTCGGCTGCCAGCACGGATCACGGCCTTCCCGTCTTACTCTCCAGGCAGGGGGATATCCGCCCCAACTCGCGTCGCCATCTCCACCGCGACCTCTTCGTTGGGCCTCGGATCTTCTTCGTCGTTGGGTCTCAGGGTCGTCAAGCTCAGTGAGTCAACGAGGTCGCCGTTCGCCTCCCGAACCAGCCTTTCCATGATCGTCATCGAACGTCCAGTCGCTCCGAACCCGGTGATGATGATTACAGTGGGCTTACCTCCCAGGTCTCCAAGCCTGCTCGCGTAGTTTCGGGAAGGTCGCACCGGTGACCAAAAGTAAGTCTGGCCTCCCAAGACCAGAAGGTCGTAGCTAGAAAGGTCAGTGGGGGCCTGGGAGCTTGCAGTCGTCATCTCCACTCGCCAGCCGCTGGAGACAAGTCCCTCTGCGAAGGCAGCGGTCACTTTATGAAGAAAACGTCTTCCCCCAGGGTGGTAGACCACGAGCGCCGTTCCCCTATCGCCTCCAGGGTTCAGCACCTCAACTTGGCTCACCACCTCTTGGCTAATCCTATACCAGTACCAAATCACTGCAGCCACCATACCGGCGAGAACCACGAGAACAACACTAAACATCAATCCCTGCGCAGACATGGCTAATACCTTTCCTCCGATCTAGAGATGTTGTGCCCTCCCTCATCTAGCAGGAAAGCCCACCTGGTCGCAACAGGCGCGCTCCCGGTGCACCCTGACCACCGCCTTGGGTTCCGTCAAGCCGCGACGCTTTCTCCACGTCTGTTGTTAAGTAAATTCTATCACTAGGTGGGAGCAGCGGCAAGCTACGTGATCCAGCTAGCACTCTCACACTCGACATCAACCGAATCCCGCAGACTTGTGGCGTCAGGACGGTAGATACGGAAGGCCACCGCGAAGTGACTCTCAAAACCCTCTTCGAGCGCTCACCAGAGCCCCATCGGCGGGCCACTTGTATGCTGAGCCAGCTGGCTTGGCGATGTTGCCCACGCCGTCTCTTTGGTCACCGATGTTGGGATGGCACGAGCCTAGATTTGAGTGCAGTGACGCGGCTAGCGGCGTCTCTCAAACGCCGTCCGTTGATTTGCAGGGGCGATCCGACAGCGGCTCAAGGCAAGACCAGCAGGTTGAGAAAGTCGCCAATCAAGAAAGGAGGTGGGAAACATGGGCTACCAGAAGATGATCATTGTCGGCAATGCCACCAAAGACGCTGGGGTACGCCAATCCGAAGGCAAGGCTGCCTACGCTGACTTCAGGGTCGCGGTGAACCGAACCGAGGAGCAGAAGACCCTTTGCCCGCTCAGGGTCTTCGGCAAGCTCGTCGACAAATGTGACAGGGTCAAGAAGGGTCTGAAAGTCTTGGCCGAAGGACAGGTGGACATCTCCGAGTACACCGACAAGGAAGGCCAAAAGAGAATCACCTTCAGGATTTTGGCCGATACCCATCGGTTGCTTTGGGAACAAAAAGGGGGGGCTGAAAAGCCTCCCCTTTGTCTCTTTCTTGGGGGTAGCCGAGACTACGGCGCAGCTCTACAGAGTTATTACTACATTTCCCTTCTTGTGCCCTTTTTCGACATACCTGTGAGCCTCGGGGATTTGCTCCAAGGGATAGCTTCTATCGATGACCGATTTCATCTTACCCGCCTCAATAAGCTCTCTGAGGAAAATTAGATCCTCACTTGTTTCTTTTAAGACCCCAATTATTGCTTTCTTACTACTTGTCAGTTTAAGCCATAGTATTTGAAAAAGCCGTGGCAGTCCAAAAGTAGTAAAAATATAGAATCCTTCTTTCTTTAACGATCTTTTACTACCTGAAAACGGACTCTTGCCCACGGTATCAAAAATAATATCATAGGTCTCACCCCGTTTAGTAAAATCCTCTTTGGTGTAATCAATTACCGAATCAGCTCCCAGAGATTTCACCATCTCTA
>JBFFDV010000094.1:0-9338 GCA_041559215.1 Anaerolineae bacterium
GGTCTTGCGCAGCAATCGGGCGCAAGCCCCAAGATACACAGGGGTATGAAGGACACGAGGGAACACCCCTCGTGCTCCCCGGGCTCTTGCTGCGCAATGCCGACAGAGTATGCGAAGGGCACTGGAACATCCCAGTGCCCCGAAGTTTCAACCCTTCCATGAATGAGGGATTCCTTTATTTCACATGGGGATCTGCCATCCCAGCGCATATGTGAAATAGCCGGCCATCAACTCACTCTTGTTGCCAGAACCCACCACCAGATAGTCAAGGCGATTGGAGAAGTGGTACAGCACGACCATGCGCAAACGTGGCTTCGAATTGTCCACAGCTAAACGACCACCACCGGAGAGAAGGTTCACTTGCACAAGATGGCAGATACTGAGGAGTCCAATCCACCACTCATACCGAAGACAGCACCTCTAGCATCTGCCATCTTCGCCCGAAGGGCGATCCAGTGGCTTGTCTTGTCGGCAAGGGCCGAGTCCGCCTCGCTATTCTCCCTTTCCGGCCTCATGAGCTAGAACGATGGCGCCAGCGACTTCCTTCATAGGCTTGCGCTGATCCATGCTGGTCTTCTGAATGCGCCGGAAGGCATCGGCTTCGCTGAGCCCTTGGGTATCCATCAGGATGCCCTTAGCCCGATCAACCAGTTTCCTCGTCTCTAAAGCTTCCTTGAGGTCTTCTACCTCCTGCTCAAGAGCGCGGAACTCTCTCCATCGTTGTAGAGCCACTTCGATGGCCGGGGCCAGATCTGCCTCGTGGAAGGGCTTGACTATATAGGCCATTACCCCCGCTTCCTTCGCCCTCTCCACCAAATCTTGCTGACTGTACGCAGTGAGAAGCAACACCGGGGCGATCCGTTCCGCGGTCAAGATCCTGCCTGCATCTATGCCATCCATGCCCGGCATCTTGATATCCATGATCACGACATCTGGCTTCAGTTCACGGGATAGATGTAAAGCACTCTCGCCATCACCCGTCTCACCCACAACCAGGTATCCCAGGCTATCCAGCATCTCCCTGAGGTCCATCCGCACGATGGACTCATCATCGGCGATAATTACTCTAGCTCGCTCCACTTTTGTTCACCCCCTAAAGGTGTTTTTGGGAAGGTCACCATGGCTTCCACTCCCTGACCATTTCTCAGTTCCAACCCTCCCTTCAAATCATCTTTCACCAAAGTCTGTACTATTGTCAATCCCAGATGACTGTCTTCCTCCAGGTCAAACCCCTCTGGCAAACCCCCACCCGAATCGCTGATTTTCAAGGTTACCCTGTCAGCATTGTCCTGCAACTCCACCAGTATCTCACCCCCTTGCGATGAAGAAAACCCATGTTCCAAGGCGTTTTGCAGTAGTTCGTTGATGATCAA
The DNA here is from genome assembly GCA_041559215.1 of Anaerolineae bacterium. Lineage (GTDB taxonomy): Bacteria > Chloroflexota > Anaerolineae > UBA7937 > B3-Chlor > JBFFDV01. The sequence goes on from JBFFDV010000094.1 coordinate 1,374, forward strand.
TGCACAGGCGGTCGCCTGCTGAGTCGGTAGATATATGTTCGGGCCCCGCAGGTTGAAACGGATCCCCTCCTCGTCCATGACTCCTTGGCGCAGTTGATCGAGGATTCTACGGCTGATGTCTTTAATGTTTATCACTCGTGATTCGTGTTCAGACAGGAACTCGTGCACCGCAGCCACGCTCAAGATCCGGCTAACACTGTCCCCCAGTACTTGGCGCACCTCTTCGGAACCAGTCCGGCGAGACTGCAGACGGAGGAGGGAAGCAATCATTTGCAAGTTGTTCTTCACGCGGTGGTGAATCTCCTGAACCATGGCCGCTCTTATCCTTGCTTCTTTCTCCCGACGTCGTGCTGCCGTTGCATCGTGGATTGTGATGAGCACTGCTGTGACCACCCCCTCGGGTGGCCGGGGCAGACGCAACAGACGCCGGGATAACGGGATGGTATCGCTACGCGCGAAGATGGGGATGGCCTTTCTGAGCCACACCCTGTCTCGCTCTCGAGCTTCCTCTTCCACACAACGCTTGTGTCGCAGCACTTTCTCCACCAGCGCGTCATCCGAGATGTTCAGGCTGGACAATTCCTTTTTCTCCAGCGTCTCCATGTAACCCAGCCGGCGATACAGATTGGTGGCGATAGCGCTGGCATATCTGATACGGCGCCTGCGATCAACCAGTAAGACGCCATCCTCTTCCCCAAAGGACGAAAGTGCGTCGAGGCCCTCCAGTTCGCCCTGTAGAACCATCTCCTGGAGTCGCTCAAGAGCCTTGCGAAACCTGATAGACCGGTGGCGATGCCGTTCCTTCTCGATCATCGTCTTCTCGACAGACAGGGCAGCGATCACCTTTCCTTCCAGCCCATATATGGGCCGGGCCTCCTGAACCACAGGTGCGCCCTCAGCAATTACGCCTTGCGTTCCACGAGTTGAACTACCACTTTCCAGCGTATCGAAGATTGATGACCTCTCGGGGGCAACTATCACCTGTCCGATCAGAGGTTCGCGGTAGATGGGAGGCACAGAATGGGGTCTTGCCTGAGCTATCACAGCCGCTTGATCGTCAGCCAAACGGCAGTAGATCAACATGTCGGCGCGGCTAATGTCGGCCAGAAAGGGCAAATCGCCTTCTATCCTGCGAAGTATCGCTGTATCGTCTTCAGTTAGGTCCAGGCACTGGTAGACCACATCGTCCATGATCCGCTCGCATTAGGCCTTCACAACTGGCAATGCTTAAAAAGGCCGACAGCATAGCGGGCTGCCGACCATTCGTCACAACGTAACGCTCACCGGAAAAGAAGGGTGATCTCCCCGCTACGCAACATCTCTCTTGGTCGGGGCGAGAGGATTTGAACCTCCGACCACTTGTACCCCATACAAGTGCGCTACCTGGCTGCGCTACGCCCCGATGAATCACCATCGGTCATCTATATTATAACAAATATACGAACTTTTGACAAGCCCGGCATAACCAGAAGCATCAAAATGCCTCATCGTTCTTGACAGCAAGGGAGCATTCGTACCTCGGCTCCGCGAACGGCAACAGATCATCTAACGCGATTCTCCGCACCCTCACATCGAAAACCGCAGAGAAGTTATGGCTCACCCGCTCACTTACCTCAGCCATGTCCACTATCCTATCCAGTATCTCTTCCATGGAGGTCACCCGCTTGCCCATAAGTCCACAAGGGACTATCAATCCGAAATGGGAGAGATTAGGGGCTACGTTCAGAGCAAAGCCATGATAAGTGATCCAGTCCTCGATACGAACCCCTAGAGCAGCTATCTTCCTGCACTCATCCAGCCAGACCCCGACGTTTCCTGGCAGCCGCTTTGCCACAATGCCAAAATCACTTAGCGTACGGATCAGCACTTCTTCCAAGGACTGCATATACCAACCCACATCCTGGCGGTGCCGCCGCAGATTCATGACAGGATAACCTACCAATTGGCCCGGGCCGTGATAGGTCACATCTCCCCCTCGCTCCACACGGCGCACCTCGATGCCATGAGCGGCCAACCATTGGCCAGAGACCAGAATGTTGCTCTCGTCTCCCCGGCGGCCAAGCGTAATCACCGGTGGATGCTCGAGGAGAATCAGCGTATCCTCGATCCGGCCATCCCTTCTGGCCACAACCAGCCGATGCTGTAGTTCAAGGGCACTATCATACTGTTCCAGACCCAGATTCAATACGTCTAGTATCTTGTTCATGCCCGTATAAGATGGGTGCAACGACTTAATCCGTGAAGCGCAGTCTAATGAGTGCCCACAGCGTGGGCAGGCCGTCCAGAGGAGTCAGCTTCTTATCAGCACGAGGAGAATACCATATCGGCACCTGGCAGATGTCATAGCTCTTCTTCAATATCTTAGCTGTGATCTCGGCCTCGATGTCAAAACCATCGGACCGCAGCTCGATGCCGTCTATCACATCTCTGGCCATCAACTTATAGCACGTCTCCATATCCTGCAATTTCGAACCATACAGCAGATTGGTCACCATAGTGAGGAAACGGTTGCCCCAACGCATGTGCCACTTCTGCTCCTCCAGGGACCGCACGCCATAAACCACTTTTGCTTTGCCCTCAAGAAACGGCTGGGTCAACCTGTAATAGTCCTGCGGGTCGTATTCCAGATCAGCATCCTGAATGATCACCGCGTACCCTGAGGCCGCTGCCAGCGCCGTCTTGATAGCAGCGCCCTTTCCCCGATTTCGCTCATGGCTGATGATGACGAGCCCTTGCTGTCTCAGCGCAGAGAGTATCTCGGGCGTCTTGTCTGTGGAGCAATCATCGACTACGATGATCTCCTTTTCCATATCAACCGCCGCGACACGGTTGATAACCTCCTCCACCGTCTCCTCCTCGTTGTATACAGGAATCAAGACTGAGATTTTCATCTGACCTTCAAGGATAGGTTATGTCAATAAGATAACATCCACACCACATTATACTGTAACATCATCTCTTAGACAAAGTAGTGACGAGCATCACATCAGTCCTCCATTTGCCCAAATGGGGTTCCCATAATATAATAGCCCTGCCCTTCCTCTGCTAGACCATAACAGGACAAAACCAAAGATTAGAGACAGCAAGGTTTGTAAGCACAATTCTGGAGGCTAGAAGATGCTAGAACAGGCCCAGGCCTTGGGGGATATCCTGGTACATCTGCGTCGTTCCATCCATCAACATCCAGAGTTGGGATTTAAGGAAGTGCAAACGGCCCAACTAGTGGCAGACACTTTAGCCTCTCTCGGCCTCAAGGTTGATACCGGGGTCGGCAAAACAGGCGTAGTCGGCTATCTGGGTCAGGATGGTCCCACGGTGGCTATCCGGGCGGATATGGACGCTCTGCCCATCCAGGAGCAAAACGACGTGCCCTACGTATCTCAGATTCCAGGGGTGATGCATGCCTGTGGTCATGACGCTCACACAGCAATAGCCCTGGGTGTCGCAATGCTTTTCTCAAAGATGGAGTTGCCGGGAAGAGTGCGTTTCCTCTTCCAGCCCTCAGAGGAACGTTCCGATGAAGAAGGAAGAAGTGGAGCTATGCGACTGATCGAAGAAGGAGCCATGGCAGGCGTGGATGCGATTCTGGCCCTTCATGTGGAGCCCAGACTGGAGACCGGACAGGTAAAGGTAGCGGGTGGTATCATATGCGCGGCCGCTGATTCCTTCAAGGGCACCATCATGGGCAAAGGATGTCACGGTGCTTTTCCCCATCTAGGGGCGGATCCAATTTTCATGAGCGCACAGGTGATCAACGCCATCCAAGGTATCGTGGCTCGTCGTCTCGATCCCACTAAGCCCGCTGTGGTCACTGTCGGTTCCATTCGTGGTGGAACTACAAGCAATGTCATCCCTTCTGAAGTGGAACTGAGAGGAACCATCCGCGCTCTGGATGAAGGGGTTCGCCACCAAATATGGATGGAACTGGAGAAGGCTTTTGAGGTGTCAAGAGGGTTGGGCGGCAACTTCCAACTGCAAATCGAGCAAGGTTATCCAGTGCTGGCGAATGATCCAGACACGGCTCAGCTTATTCACAAGGTGGCTGCTGATCTACTGGGAGTCAATGCAGTACAGATCGAAGAACCGGAGATGGGAGCCGAAGACTTTGGTGTTCTGGTAAGTGAAGCACCGGGGGTCCTGTTCTCTTTGGGAGTGAAGCACAGAGGAAGCGAGGAAACTCGCCAACTCCATAGCCCTCATTTCGACATCGATGAGGAAGCGCTGCCCATCGGAGTCGCCATCCTGGCCGAGGCGGCACGACGGTATCTGTTGGAGAAAACCACATGAGAGCCACGACCACCTGCATCCCCTGCTATCTCAAGCAGGCGCTGTCCGCCGCACGAGAGGTAACTGACGATCCCGAGATACAACGTCAAGTGCTGAATGAAGTGGCCAAATTGCTGCCAGGGCTGCCCCTAGAAAGCACCCCAGCCGAGAACTCCACCTATGCACTGTGGCGCGCGCACGAAGTCCTAGACTGCTCTGACCCCTTCGCTGCCAAGAAACGCCATTACAACAAGGCAGCGTTGAGCATGTATCCTGCTCTCAAGAGGCTCGTCCAGAGTTCGGAGAGCCCCCTGCAAACAGCAGTGAGAGTGGCAGCAGTGGGCAATATCATTGACCTGGGAATCCAGGATGGAGTTGATCTGGAGATCACTTTCGAGGAAGTCTTCTCTCAAGGCCTTGCCGTCGACGAGAGTGGATCCTTCGAAGAAAGGGTTGAGACAGGCAAACGGGTCCTGTATCTCGCTGACAACGCGGGAGAGATCGTCTTCGACAAAGTGCTGGTCGAGGAACTGGTAGCGAGCGGATTGGATGTATTGCTGGTCGTCAAAGGGGCAGCCATCCTGAATGATGCAACTATGGAAGACGCCCTTGCAGTCGGCATGAACCAGATAGCCCGTGTATTGAGCAACGGCTCACCAATGCTAGGCACTAACCTGAAGACATGCTCTGAGAAATTCCTCCACCAGTTCCGAAGCGCAGATATCATTATCGGTAAGGGCCAGGCCAACTTCGAGACACTCAATGAGACCTCGGCCCCCATCTTCTTCATCTTGAAGGCCAAGTGTCCGGAGGTGGGCAGAGAGTTAGCGGGAGAGATGGGTGATATAGTGGCCATGTTCAACAAGAGGGGTGATCATGTATGAACTGAGAGTGAGGGTCACCGAGATACTCGGCCATTGTCCTGCCCGTCAGCCAATTAGAGTGGGCGATTCTTTTACCGTGCAGAATGGTAATCTCCATATCCCTGGAGACGATCAGTATATCTGCTTGTGGGCCTTGCAAAGTATCATGTCCCTCCTACCCGCAAAGGAATCTAGCGTCGTCGAAGAAAAGGATGGGAAATGGAGGTGTCTGACGCACGATGTCCAGTGTCCCGACCCTGAAGGAGGGGTGATCTTCAAGGTCGAGAGGAGGGATAGGGTTGCAGATGTTGTATGATGTGAAAGTACTGGTTGAGGAGGTGAGAGGACACTGCGCCTCCAATCTGGCTCCGGGCGATTATCTGATTTTTAGAAGCGGCCTTATCCAAATCCCCAAGGGAAAGCACTTCTGCGTTTATGCCTTACAAGCCGTGCTCACCTTTCTGCCAGCCAAGCAGCGTGCCATAAGAGATGAGGACTGGCTCAAGGAGTATGCTCACGTCGTCTGTCCAGACCCGGAAGGAAACGTTCTCATGCGTTTGGAACGTATTGAAGATGATCCGACATGACCTCTCTTGTGATCAAAGCCTCTCCTCTTACGATTTCCACGAACAACAACCCCGATCGCACGAACTATAAGCTACATTCTACCTCGAGAGACCAACAGTAATGGAACCAGAGCGATTTATCGAACACCTCAAGAGCTTGCCTACCTATCAGCATCAGATCGGCCACGTGGAACACATTCCGGCCCACAAGGCCCACTATGGTCGATTGAACAGATCCTTGCCCAAACCATTGCGTGAGGCGCTGCATGCCTTCGGTGTGACAAAGCTCTATACCCACCAGGCTCAGGCTATCAACGCCATCAGAGAAGATCATAATGTCGTGGTGACTACCTCCAGCGCCAGCGGGAAGACGCTCTGCTACAACCTGCCGGTCTTGGAGACTATACTCGATGATTGGAGAGCCCGAGCGCTCTATCTGTTTCCGACCAAGGCCCTGGCCCAGGACCAATTGCGGAGTCTACGTGATCTGACCCGCCATGCTCTCGCCGATCTGAAGTTCGGCACTTATGATGGCGACACCCCCCGCTCTGCCCGGGCTCGCCTCCGCAAGTCAGCTTCTGTCATCCTCACCAATCCGGATATGCTCCATCTGGGCATCCTCCCCAATCACCGCTTGTGGTCGCAGTTCTTGTCCCACCTGCGCTTCGTGGTCATTGACGAGGCTCATGTGTACCGTGGCGTATTTGGCTCCCAGGTGGCCTGCACCCTGCGCCGCCTGCGGCGCCTCTGCCAACGGTACGGTTCCCAACCCCAATTCATTTGCTCCTCGGCCACCATCGCCAACCCAGTTGAACATGTGCGGAATCTGACCGGCCTTCCTGCTCTAGTTATAGATCACGACGGCTCTCCTCAAGGAGCCAAGGATTTTGCTCTTTGGAACCCGCCTTTCACAGACCTAGAGAGAAGTGCCCGTCGCAGCGCCAACGTCGAGGCCACACGTCTCTTCACTGAATTGGTCCGCCAGCGACTGCGCAGTATCACCTTCACCAAGGCACGTAAGGTGGCAGAGTTGATCCTACGCTATAGCCAGGAAGTGTTGCGCCAAGAGAACCCGGAACTGGTCCCCTTGGTAAAATCATATCGCGCCGGCTATCTACCTGAGGAACGGCGGCGGATAGAGCAAGAACTGTTCCATGGACAGCTCCTTGGGGTCACTGCCACCAGCGCGCTGGAGCTTGGTGTAGATATCGGCAGTCTAGACGCCACCGTGCTAGTAGGTTATCCCGGCACCATCGCCAGCACCTGGCAACAGGCCGGCCGAGCTGGACGGGGAGTTCGCCACTCCCTATCTTTCCTCATTGGTCTTGACAGCCCTTTGGATCAATACTTCATGCGCCATCCTGAGGAGCTTTTCAGTCGTAGCCATGAGAACGCCCTGCTGGATCCCAGCAACGTTTATGTGTTGCTGAAACATCTGCCTTGTGCCGCTTACGAGATGCCCCTAACCAACCGCGATGAGGAGCTCTTTGGGCCAGCCTTCATAGAGGCTATGATCAGCCTGGAGCAAAATGGAAAGCTGGAATACCGCAACGATCGCTGGTACTACCTGTTGCCCGATTATCCAGCCGAGGAGGTCAGCATTCGCTCGATATCCTCGGACAGTTTCTTCCTCCTAGATGAATCGCAGAACTACCGCCTATTAGAAGAGATAGAAGCTGTTATGGCCTGCTATCGCATCCATCCCGGTGCGATATACCTACATCAGGGGGAATCTTACCTGGTCACCCAACTGGATTTTGATACTCGGACCGCGTATGCTAGGCCGGTAGATGTGAATTATTATACGCAGCCCCGAGAGATCAATGATGTGAGCATCATCCGCTCCTGGAGAGCCCAGCAGTTCCCCACCACTCGGGCCTACTACGGGCAACTGAGAATCACGGAACAGGTCATCAGCTACAGACGAAAGCAGCAGTTCAGCGACACCGTTCTGAGCGAGGAATATCTGGATCTGCCCCCTCAGTCTTTCATCACCGCAGGTCTGTGGTTCGACCTGCCACGAGCAATCATTGAAAGAATCAGGAGGCGTCGGTTGGATTTTCATGGCGGCCTGCACGCTGTGGAGCACGCAGCTATCGGCATCTTGCCCCTTTTCGCCATGTGCGACCGCAATGATGTCGGTGGTGTTTCAACCCCCTTCCACCCCGATACCGGTAAGGCTCAGATTTTTATTTATGACGGTTACCCCGGTGGCATCGGTATTGCCGAAAAAGGATTTACCTTGATAAAAGAGTTGTGGCAAGCTACAC